>DAIDAN010000068.1 GCA_027310605.1 Candidatus Aenigmatarchaeota archaeon
ATGACTTGATTTGCAGGAACGCCAAATTACGAATCGGTTGCAGATACGCTACTCCGCTGGAAGTAGGCGAAGCCTACTTCAATCCGTTTGCTGTTTGCACGCAAGCAACTTAACGGCCGCTCCTATTTTTGGAATTCAACCCATAATGACAGCCGTCCTGATTTTGTGAATTCAACTCATAATGATTTCAATCCCTAATGTTTTTCATCTTCGCCTTCCTTCTCCACTCGCCCCACCTGTCCTCGGGCGAGAACCGAAGCGGGTGCGGGCTTGCCGTTGCCGAGCCGCAAATCCTGCAGTTATCCTTCAAGGTGTAAATCCCGCACTTCGGGCACTTTTTGATTTTCATTTGTTATCAACTTAAATCACAAAAACTTTTTGCAGCAGTTCAAACCGTTTTTGAAATCCTCTTCTGTAATATTTCTTCCTTTCGACCCCCTCTGAAGCTCTATGAGAATATATTTGCAACTTGTTTTTTTGACGGATTTGAGAATTTTTTCAAACGGAAGATTTCCTTCGCCTAAAGAAAGATGGTCAGTTTCAGACGAAGCATCATGAAGGTGCAAAACCAGAATCTCTTTCCTGAAAGCTTTTATCCATTCGAATATTTTTCCGATTTTTCCATTAGAGGCTCTTGCAGCATGCCCGGCATCAAGGCAGAATTTCAGGTTGTTATGCAAAAAAGGTTTTATCTCTCTTATATCGGAAAACATCTTTTTTGAATTATTTTCCAAAGTAAGCTGAATACCGCAACCATCTGCTATTTTTACTATTTGTGAGGCAGCATGCTGCGCCCTTTCGACAAACTCCTTTCTTATGTCCGCACATTTCCATGTCGGAATATCGGTTGCGAGATGAAAATTGAAATAAAGGGGGGAAAAACTTTTTGCGAATTTTATAGATTCGGATAATATTTTAAACGAAACTTCATAAATATCCTTTCGCGGATAGCACAAGTCTATGCCGCCCAATGGCGCATGAAAAGCTATGTCAAGATTATAATCTTCCTTCAGATTTTTTAAAAGCAGATTATCGCTTTGCGAAAGCTTTTCAGGCCATGGGTAATTCAATGAGAATTCTACATAATCAAATCCGAGATTTCTTGCTATTTCAGCGTGTTTCTTGATGCTCCCGTCGCCGTACCAAAAGGGATATCCGAATTTCATTTTTCATCGCCAAATAACTTCTCTTTCTTGTACAAATAAATATACGCGAACAGCGCGATTCCCGCAACCGCGACAATGTTCCAGAATTGCTGCAATCCGAGAAACGCAAGAGAAGAGCGCAAGCCCACCGGGTAGAGCAGCGCGAGCGCGTCGGCGCCGCCGTGGAAGAACAGGTCTATGAACAAGTGCGAGAGCGTTCCCAATGCGGATGAGATAAAAATTAGCTTTGTGTTTGTTTTTTGTTTCATAATTTTCATCCTATTCACCAATAAGAAAAACATTGCAACACCAACGCCTATCAATATCGCGCCGAGAAACGAGTGCAGCAAGAAGTGCGAAGGATAGTCAGCAGCGCAGGCTGTGAACTCGTTTCCCGCGAGGGCGGCGCACGCCTTGTATGCGAACGGAATGAAATACAAACCCTCCAAGTCCGGCAGCATCGCCCCGAGAAAGAAAGCGACTATGTTAATTTTTTTCCTTTTCGGCGCAGCCAGCAAAAAGCCGGCGAACGGGTGCAAGAGGGTGAACATAAGAATCACTTTTTGTAAAACATATCAAATATTTTTTTGAATCCCCTGCCGAAATTTTCCGGATTTTCGGAAATCATTTTCCCTATTTCTTTTATGCTGAAAAACTTTATCGAATCAACTTCGGACTTGTCAATCTTGAAATCGTTCATTTTAAAATCATTTCTAACTTCAAATAGTTCCAAAAACACATTGTTTCTCAATTCATCCCTGCTGACATCGCGCCTCAATTTTGCTGTCTCTTTCAAATCATCTTCCTTGAGTTCTATTCCTATTTCTTCTCTTGTTTCACGGATAGCACCTTCCAAATAATCCTCATTCACTGAAAAATGTCCTGCCGCGGAAAAGCTGTATCTTCCGCTGTCCTTCCTTTTTTGCAGGAGCAACTCGTTCTTTTTGTTAAAAACTATTACAGCTATCTCGCGATGCAGCAGCCCTTTCTTGTGCGCGTTTTCTCTTGTATCTTGCCCTATTATATTGTCGCTCTCATCAACAACTGCTATCAGCTCGTCAGGATTGTGCGCAATCATGAACATCATCTTTAACAAGTATAACTTTTTGCTGCTTGAGCGCAGGTTATATAAAATTCACTTCTTTTCCAGAATCAAATATTTTTTCTTTTTCCTTCCCTCGCCTTCCTCGATTATATATCCGTCGAAAAGTTTCCTGAAACATTTTACCGCGATTTCCCATTCTTTCTCTGAAGCCGGATAAAACTGCAGTCCCGCCTTTCCTCCGGTTTTCAGCGCGCGGAAAAACTCTTCCGCTATCCGCGCATAATGGTCCTTCACATCATGCTCGTCCTTCGGGCTGAACCACTGCAGCGCGGACAGCGAGATAATCGCGTCAAAAAGATTTTCCCTGAACGGGACAGCCGCGAAATCCGCGCGCGAAAGATTCTTGATTCCTTTCCTTTTCGCGACAAGCAAAAGCTCGGAGGAAATGTCAAAGCCGAAAATGTTTTTCGAGAATGCGGAAGCGGCTTCCATCGAGAATCCGGAGCCGCAGCCCGCGTCAAGAACAACGGAATTTTTTTCGAGCGCAAGCTCCTGCAAAATGCGCTGCGCCATCCGCAGCTGCGTCTTTCTTATTGCGGATTTCTCATAGCTTTTTTCCGTGTCCGGCGGGCGGATGTCTGGCATAAAGAAATATGTAATGACGTTATTAAAAAGAATTGCTCTCTTGAACTTCAGATTATTTCCCCTTTCTCATCAGTTCTGATATGTCTATTTCCTTTATCTTTATATCATTTTTAGAAATTATTGTTGTGATTTTTGACACCTCATATAAATCTGATATAATCTTTATAATAAACTTACGATTAATATTAGATAAAAAGGCATCAAATCCGTCTCTGATATTTTTAATATCGTTTTTATTTAAAAATTTAACATAGAAACAATTCTTGTCTAAGACAAAAATTATCTTTTCTCCTTTAGACCTAAATAAAATAGGATAAAATCTGCAAAAGAACGGTCTGTTGCTGTAAATAGAACATTTCTTATTTTTGTAAAATCTACATTCAGGTATTTTGTCATCAAGGACTATCTCATTTTTATTATTTCTCTTGAAGGAATCAATACAGAAAACTTTATTATTTATCCTAATTAGTGGAATCGCTAATTTAGAGAATATTTTTACTTCGTCTCGCAATAGCCAAGAATATGATTTGCAGCAATTGTAGCAATTGCTGCATGTAGGCTTCATATCGGACAAGATGCTATCTATGTTTTTATAGATTTCTTTTATATTGTTCATACTAAGTAACCTTTATT
>DAIDAN010000069.1 GCA_027310605.1 Candidatus Aenigmatarchaeota archaeon
CGGTTATGCCGAATGATTTCGCGATTTCCGGCTGGAAAATATCCTCGACAGTCTGCACTTCAAGAAAATGATTTCCGCTTCCGAGCGTGCCCAACTGGTCGAAGCCGCGCTCCTTCGCCTTTTCCGAAGCCTTGCTCGCGTCCGCGGGAAGCGCGCCATAATTTTCGCATCTCTCGATGTCGCTCTTCCAGCCGTAGCCGTTGTCAACGCACCACTTCACCCCCTCGGTCATCACGGCGTCAAAAGTCCTGTGGTCGAGGCTGACCGCGCCGCGCGAGCCGAGTCCCGCCGGCACATTCTTGAACAGCGTGTCGATAAGCTGTTTCAATTTCGGCTTCACGTCCTTGAGCGTGAGGTTGGTTTTCATTATGCGCACGCCGCAGTTTATGTCATACCCCACACCGCCGGGCGAGATTATTCCATCTTCTTCCGAGAATGCTGCAACACCACCGATTGGGAAGCCGTTTTGGTTTAGAAAAACAATTGCTTTTGCTAAAATCCCCAGTGCCCATCAGGCATGCAAAAAGCGTTCCTCTGGATTCCCGGCAAGCATGCAACATTCGTGACCTGTTCAAACACACCCGGATCCATTTCCTTGAACAATTTATCTGTTGCAATTATTTTGGCAGGAACAATCATTCCAGCTTTTGCACTTTTTGGTATTTCCCATACGGCGTTTGCAACCTTTTTTGCTTGCTCTTTTATGGTTGCCATAAAGAATCTCTCTATCACGAACTATTTAAGTTTGTTCCTTCGCTTTTTTTCTTCGTCTGCTTTGAGCTCGCTCTTAAACATTTTTGGTCTTCGACCACGCTTCGCTAAAAATGTTAAGGCTCGCTCAAAGGCTTACCGCCTTCGAAAAAAAAGCTTCGGAGGTGATATAATGTTCAATAACAAAAAAGAGATAAATGAAACAAACAATATTTCTTCCGGTGATTTTCTGATATTTGATGAAGATTTAGCCGCGGTTCACGCGTATCTCTGCGCGGACGGGTATGTAATCAGGAATCCGCCTACCCAAAAACACAAGTATTATTACATTGCTTTGAGAAATACGAACATTGTTCTCCTGAAAGACTTTCAAGACAGGTTTGAGAAATATTTTGGAATAAAGCCTATTCTCAAGGAAGGACAAAGATGCAAAGTCCAGTCAAAAGAAATCTATCATAAATTGATAAAACAATTTGTTTCGTTCTATTCTTGGGAGTGGAGTATGCCAAACCTTTCCAAGAAAAACGCAAAATTCTGGCTTCGCTCTTTCTTTGATTGTGAAGGATATGTTGAAGTCCAAAAAGCCAAGAGCAGGGTTGTAAGATTGGAAAGCGTCAACAAAACCGGCTTGGAAAGCGTGAGAAGGGCGCTCCTGAAGAATTTCGGCATTGAATCATCCATAAAAGAAAGAAAAAGCAAGAACATAATGAGGCTCAGCATTTGCGGAAAGGACGACCTTCTGAAATTTCAGAAAGAGGTAGGATTCCTGCATCCAGCCAAGTCAAGAAAGCTGGAAGAGGCGATAAGGTCGTACAAGAATTAAGTTTTATAAAATATTATAAAGACACCAAAACAATTGCAATTATGAGATTCAAGAACAAGGTCGTGATTGTTACAGGCTCGAGCAGGGGAATTGGAAAAGCGACAGCAACGCTTTTTGCAAAGGAGGGCGCCAAGCTGGTGGTAGTCGCGGACATTAATGACAAGGAAAGCGAAAAAACTGTCGAGAGCATCAAAAAAGCTGGCGGAGACGCGTTTTATGCGAAATGCGACGTCTCGAAGGAAGAGCAGGTAAAGCAGATGGTTGAACAAACCATAAAGAAGTTTGGAAAGATAGACATACTCGTAAATAATGCGGGCATAGTCTTTGACGTGCCTTTCGAGGAAAGAACTGTAGAACAATGGAAAAGAACGCTCGAAGTAAACCTGATTGGCGTTTTTCTCTGCGCCAAATATGTTGCTCCGCACATGAAAAAGAGCGGCGGAAAAATCGTCAACGTTTCCTCGACAAACGGCATAGACAGCTTCTCCCCTTCGTCAATGGATTACGATTCTTCAAAAGCCGGAATTATCATTCTCACGAGAGACCTCGCGAAAGAGCTTGCTCCGAAAATATAAGTAAATTCTGTGGCGCCCGGATGGGTTGATACTGACTTCAACAAGAATCTTTCCAAAGATTTTATCGAGGAAGAAACCGAAAAGATTTATATGAAAAGATTTGCAAAACCGGAAGACATAGCCAAAGCGATATTATTTCTTGCTTCGAATGATGCGGATTACATTACCGGAACTACGCTGAAAATTGATGGCGGTTATGGATAGAATGAAAAGTTTTTCATTCTACAAGTCCAATATCACCTGAATAATCCACAATTCCTTCTCCTCCTTAATCTCCATCAGATGATAAGTTATCGCCTTGACCTGGTTGCGCAGCTCCACGCCGTCCATAACCTGACCGCGCGCTTTCGCAGTTAATTTATATTTTTCTTTTTCGGATTTAGGCTTTTCAATTTTCACATCGAACTCGGAGAACAATAATCTTTTCGTGTCGTTCAAATACAAAAGCTCTGACAAAAAATCGAAGAGCAGCGCCTGCAAGTCCTCGCTCTCGACTCTTATCTCTTCAGCTACTTTCGGCTTTATCTGGCCCGCATTCGCGATTATGTCGAACAGCGCGTATCCGGAATTAGCGAAAGCCTCTTCCAAATTTTTTCCGAAGGCGCGGAAGCACATGTCCGCTGTCGCTATTTCCGGGACGATTTCGTAGCGCTTCATATGAAGAATTGGCGGAAAGAATATTTAAAAACGATTACAATATGGATTGAACCCCACAAAATAGGACGGCCGCCAAAGCGCTCGCAACCGGAACGCATAACCAGCGCATCTGCAAATCAAGCCGCAATGTTGCCGGCGTATCTGTTATCCGATTCGTAATTCAGCGTTCCTGCAAAATGATTCGTATTGTTATTTCTTTTGCGATTTCCTCGCCATCATTCCCAGCAATTTCGCAGCCATCCTGTGCGGGTGGGGGTTTGCTATAACCGCCTTCACGAGACTTAAGTTGACTTTCGGGAAAATTGTTTTCAATTCGCTGGCGGTCTGGTATTTCGCGAGCGGATGCTGTTCGAACTTTCTGGCGATATCGCTCAGTTCGGAAAAGCCCCGTTTGACTATCTGTGCGTTTTCCATGCCTGTTCCTTCTTTCAAGCGCAAATCCAGATACGGAACCGCACCAAAGCCGCACAACCTCGCCGCAGCCCTGTCGAGCGCCGCGCAGTCAAGGCT
>DAIDAN010000006.1 GCA_027310605.1 Candidatus Aenigmatarchaeota archaeon
GGCAATAGGAGCCTACTATCCGCCAGACACCGCCCGCTTTTTCCTGGCAGTCCCCGCAGACATAGCAATTGAAAGATGCGGAAACTCCGCAAATATCGCCTGTCTTGCAGTACTGCTGCGTTGGCGAGCAAGAGCCGCCGCAGCCTCCCGAGCCCCTGCCGCCGCAACTTACGGTCAATCCCGCCTGCGAATCCGAGGGATTATAGCTGCCGGCGGTCCCATTTTTTGCTGAAGCTTGGATGTATATGCCTGCATAATTTTTATTGATGGCGTTTCCGAGAGAATCCAATATTGCCTGCATTTTTCCCTCGATGTTTGATCTTTTCCATGCGTTTGCCCCGGCTTCCTTTTCCGTGCATATCGGCTGCTCTGAAGCGGATGATTTTGAAACCTCGCCGTAAGTGTCTGTCACGCTTGCCAATCCATCCGTTCCGCCAATCCCGCATATCAATGATTTTTCAAGCAGGCTGTCAATCCGGACGAAAATCTTTCCGCCTTCAACCTTTCCGGCATTAACGCCGGGGTCAGCGCTGTTCGCGATGTTCTGGCAGTTCGACTTGTAGCTGTTCCAGGAATTATCATTGACATCGAAATTAATACCAGCAATTTTGCAACCATCTACGCCGGCAGCAGCCAGAGATTTCCCGCTGATTGTTTTCGTAATTCCATTGCAGTCGAACTTCCCCGAGTTCACATAAACCTTGCTCCAGTCGCGCACATATGAGCCGTTGCCGTAAAGCTGCTGTCCGATTTTCGCGAGAAGCAGGTAACGGATGTTCTTCTCAATCTCTTCCTGCTTGTTTGATGAAGCGTTCACGAAAAAGCTGTTCGTGCTGCTGTAAACCTCCTGCGGAAGCAGGGAAATCTTCACGCCGCCCTCATCCATCTCGAGTCCCGCGACTTTCGGCGGCGCGAAGCTGATTGAACCGCCGCTGCCGATTTGCGCGGGGAATCCGGTTATCTTTCCGCGCAGTTCGCTTTCAAATTTGTCGCGCAGCATTTTGTAGGTGGGGCTGTTCGCGCTCCAGGTGTAGCAGTCGAAGCCGCCGCAGGCTTCGCCCAATTCTTTCGCGGTTATTTCCGTGACAATCTGCGCGAACTCGTTTATGTTCTTTTCCGTGAGGTAAAAGTAGTTTATGCTGGAGAGACCGGCAGCTATCTTGTCAGAGATTGTGATTTCAGTGCTGCCGTAAAAAGTGAAAAGCCAGCCGAAGAAGCCCGCGACAACGAGCAGCGCCACTGCCGCTGCCAGAATCACGACAACAGGCACCGCGCCTTTCCGAACCGTAATATTATTTGACATACAACACCAACCAATAATTTTCCGGTTTTATCGGGATTGAATCTCTTTTCCCATAAGGATATAATCTGAAATCATCATCGCTTCCTTCCTTCGCTATCAGTTTTTCCTCCTTCGTGCCGGGGTTATACAAGAATAATTTATATTTTTTTTCTTTGTAAACATAATCGAGATAATTTTTCGCAACTGCAGAAATATCGTAGCTGCACAAATCGTCGGCGCATCCTGCGCCCGGCTGCGGAACTTTCGGATTCAGCGTGCCCTCGTAGACGCCGTAGACAAGCGCCTTGTTGAAGGTTATTCCGTTCGCGTCCCTCGTCTCAAAGAGCGAGAGAAGGCTGTCTTGTGTTGAGACTGGCTCATAGATTATATTGACTATAAGCTCTTTTGTTATGTTAAGGCCGAGAGTCTGGGCGACTATGATTATTATCCCGAAAATAATTATTATCGCCACGAAGACTACGAACGCGAAAATCTCCGGGAGCAGAAACGCGCCTTTTTTTCCTGTCATCAAATCACATCTTTTTTGGATTAGCGTTCATAAGCCAACAGCATCAACTGCATGCTGCAGACTCGGATGACCAGGAACAGCCTGCTGACTCGCAACCCTTTTTATCAATGCAGTTGTAGCAGTTGTTCCTGTTGTTTCCCGAATTGCAGTCCGCGGAAGCCTCGACATAAATATCAACTACCGCAGGCGCGATGCTTCCGTCAGACATGTTCACTGCCGCTGGGAACTCGCGGGAGCCCCCATAGGTTCTGCCTGCGACAAACCCGAATTCCCAAGTTTTTCCCCCCTTTGATGTCTCCGCCTTGACAAGCGTCCTTGCCTGGAATGCGGTCTTTATGCAGGAGAATCCGCTCAAGCCGTTCTTACCGCTTTCATAATCCGCTTTTTCAGCATCCAGCTTGGTCTCGTTCAGCAGTCCTTTTACATCGGCTGTGCAGGAAGCCGAGAGCACATTCTCGCCGAAGTCTATGCCGAGCCTTTGCAGGCTGTTTGTCCTGACTGTTGCCTTGAATTCCGTGAGCGAAAGCAGCCCGAACACGAGCATCACGGTGAAGAGCGCTATCACTATCAGCCTTATCACGAAATCCGTAATGTCAGCTTCCCCCATTTCATCAGCTCTTTGATTTTTTGCATTTTGAAAAAATATTCACTTGAAAAGCAGGTTTACGGTTATCTCCGCGGATTTCTTCGCTATCTCTATCGCGTTATACGAGCTTGTTGAAAATATGCAGCCCGCGAAGCCTGCGGCGCCCGCGCAAGAGCCTCCAACCCTCGCCTCTCCCGCGAGCGTAAAAGGCATCGGAGGCTTTTGGACAAATACGAGGTTCGTGTCCTTCAGCGTTTCATAAGTCTGGTCAAGGAAATTCCTGCCTACCGAGGCCTTGCTCCCGACATTCACCATGACGAGCGGCGGCGCTGACATGGCAGAAAGCGAGTGCGAGACCTTCGGAAAGGTCTGGTTCGCAATGAAAGAGTCCGGCGCAAAATTGCTCATTGACAAATAGCCCGACGCGTACTCCTGTATGATTCTCGCGTCCGCGGTGTAGAGCTGCTCCAGCATGGACAGCCCCATCTCGGCGAGCAAGTAGAAGAAAAGCAGTATCAGGATAAGGTCCCCAAGCATTACGATAAGGTCATATTCAGGCCCCATAAGCTTACCTCTTAAGAGGAAAATTTTTGCTGCCTGAGCGCAGCATATTCCATAATCAACACAGAAATAGATGGGAAGGGCGGTTTATATTGTTTGTCTCATAATATGGAATGAATTGTGCCAGAAGAACGGCCGTCAAGATTCAAACACTAAACAAGCGCTTATTAAAAATTCAGGAGCAGGCTCCGTTGCTGCACGCGCCGGGGCACGCCGTTCGTTTAACGCACTGCGCAACATGCTGCGAAACCGAGCAGCTTCCTCCCGTTGTCCATTCTTCCGCGACATTGCCGTTGCAGCTCTTTCCGCTTGGCTTGCATTGCGCGCAGGCAGCGCCGCCAATTGTGCAATCTCCCGCATAGGAAAATCCGGAAGGGCAGGAATTTTCGCAGAGGCTGCAGGAAGCCTGCTGCGGGCTCCCTCTTCCAATCCAAGCCATGAAGATGAGAAGCAGGACAAACAACAGGATTATAATCTCTATCAGCGTCCATATTCCGTTGTCTTCAACGCCCTTCTTTCCCCGAAAGGTTTTTCCCTTCCTGTTCAGCACAGTCCGCTCAAGAAACATTTTGTCTGGCATGCATCATAACCCTGACAGCTTACTGCTTTCTCTATCTTTCCCTGGTTTGCGTCAAAATAATCCCTTGCGCACTTCTTCGCTCCCCATTCGCTGCACGCTACCGTGAATTCCGCCCTTCCGTTCGCAGCCCCCAGCCCGGAACCGGACGGCAGGATTATCCCGACAACTATGGCTATCACCACGATTATTCCAAGCACCAAAACCACAAGCACGCTTATCGGCAATTCCACAATATCACCCTATACTTATTTGATTTTGTGATTATCAATAATACACCCCAAACGTTAAAACAATCATTATGACTTACTCACAAATCAGATGCGCTTTATCGGATAAAAAACGCTTAATTCCTGTAAATTGTTCCATATTGGTTTTTTGTTAAAAATAATTTTGAGGTTTAATATTTTCAACTATCTTGATTTTTATTATGGATAACGGAAGGCTCTTACTTTCCCAATATTGCGGCAGGCAGGTTCGCGAGATAAAACATGATGCCTCCCAGATAATTCACTATTCCTTTGTAAACGGCAGTGGAGAGGAATCCTAAGGCAAAGGCGAGCATCACGATAAGGAAGAATATCGCGACCCAGAATGTCATGGGAACCTCGATTCCTTTTTCCATTTCGGACACCGTCGATACAGATTGTTTTCGTTATGAATCAAATTAATTCGCGGACTCGGCAGTTTTTTCTGGCTCGGGCTGCAAATCATGCGCATTTCCCTGTGCTCTTGTCGCAGGAAGTCTTGCACTGCGAGTTGTCGAAGCAGGCGCATCTTGCGCTCACGCATACCCCGTTTCCTCCGCAGTTCGCATCGCTGCCGCAGCCGCCGACCCTGACTTGCGCGAGCTGCGAAGAGATTGAGAACGGTATGCCCAGCCTTCCCGTGAACAGCTGCTGAAAGAGCGCAAGGAACAACCCCGCTATTATTATGCCTGCAAGCGCTATGATTGCGAGATATGCAGCGATGCCTTTCATTCATCTCATCTCGTTTTAGGTATAGGTTAACAGGCTTGGCAGCGCAGCCCTATTTTGTGCAACAGACAGTTCCTTCTATCCCGCATTTCTTTGTTTTATCCACGGCTCCTCCTATGTTTGGGTTTGTGCATGCGCTTTCGCTTCTGCAAGCATAAGTTCCTCCTGTGCATTCTGTTCCTGCAGCGCTTCCGACATTTGTTGTTTGCGTTCCTGAAACAAGACTCGCGGTGCAAACATTTTTCTGCCAGACGCCGTCGGCGCTCGCGCTTGCGGGGTTACATGTTATGTCAAACTTGTCAGTCAGGGACTTGCCGTTGTATGTGTAATCAGCTTCAACCGAAAACTTCTTCGCGCTATTGCAGAATTTGTTCGCTACATAAGTTCTCAAGTCTTCGGAATCGAATAATTTTCCCGCGCTCACTTCCCCCCATCCGCTGTCCTTGGTTTTGTCCGTAACAAGCTGGGTCGAGTCAAGCTTGCTGCAATCCGCGGCGGAAGCGTCTATGTCCGCTTTTATTGAAACATCCTTTATCGGGGCGGTGTTATGGTTTGCCAAATAAAATCTTAGTCCTGTATAATAATCGCCTGCTATGCTGCCGCCGACCGTGCTGTCATACTTGATTTCCGGATTCTCCAAGCTTATTCCCTGGTCCGCGGCGGAGATCCATTCGCCGTTGCTGCACTTGTACTGGATCGCGCCGGCTTCCCCCTTGATTCCGGTGTAGACGGACATGCCGTTGTTTTGCTGCGTGCATGTCCACCATTTCGCTGACGCGATGTCGCTTTCTGAATATCCGCACATCAGCCCTGCGACAAGCTTGTAATTTTCCGAAGGATTGTCTTTCAGGAGCGGGCAGCACCCGTTCGAGGGGCAACCTATGGTGTCCGCGCTGCAGCGGTTGTCGCCACTTCCGAAAGTCTGTTCAATAACTTTGTCGCTTGCGCTCTCGCTGCACTTGAAATCATATCTTGTCTGGCAGAATGAGCCGCAACCTTTTGCGCAAACAGTATAATCCCCAGCATTGAAGCCTCCGCATTCTATTGTCTTGCAGCCTCTTTCATATCTGCCGTCTATTGCAGATTTAAGATTCTGGTTTTTTGAAACATCCGGGGAAACTATGGTTCCCGAATCTATATAGTAGACATAATCATTGTCAAAGGGGTTAACTTTTAGCGTAGGCTGTGGCGTGACAAGTGTTGTAAAAAGCGCGCACTTGTTGTCTTTCCAGTTGTTGATGCTGAAATACTGGTTTGTTTCGCTCACTCCCGGATCTTCAGCATAATCGCTGTAGTGCGTTGTGCCCAGCGCCCCTTGGTTTGTCAAATGAAACTCGTAAATTTGAAGGGGTGATGAGGAAAGTGTTCCGCTTGTTGCAGGGTTTATCTTCACATGCAGCGCCTTGTATCCCTCATCAAGGGAGCCGCTCTCGCCTTGCGAGCCGCCGCCGAAAAACGGGAGGTTCACGATTTTTTCTCCCGACGCCTTCGCCCTCGGCACGAAAATCACTAATAATGAGCTCAATATGACTATCGCGACAATCATGTAAAACAATGCCGCGCCCGGTATCTGCAGCGCCATATTTTTTCCACCCCGATTGCAACCGTTAAGTATTATGCTATCCCATTAATAAAGTATATATTCCGATTTTCCCAATCTCTTGCATGGAAAAGGAAACCGTAAGGGCTATCGTCTACATGATAATCGCGTTTTTCGTGATTGCCGCGCTCCTGATCGTGTTTTACGGCTATGCCGATAAGTTGTTCAGGATAAGCGTTGGATAAGGGGAGATGAAATGCTTTCCACTGAATATATTTTTTTCATAATAATGGCGCTTGTTGTCGTAGGCTTCGCGGTTTTCGTGCTTTTTTATTTCGGCGGAGTCAAGGAAGCGGCGAACATCCTGCCCGCGATAAGCAGGACTTTTTCAATAGGTTGATAAAATAAAAAACGCATATAGCGTCAATATGCGATGCTTGTTAAAGTTGATAAGAATGAAGGGCACTCTCGAGATAAGCATAGGAATGCTGATAACCATCATAGCCCTCATAGTCGTGGCAGTGTTCATACTTGCGATACTGGCAAAAGCGGGCGCGCAGCAAAACCTGTCCGGAGGCTGCACGAGCATAGTGAATTACATAGTTTCCGTTTTCAAGGGCAGCAACATCGGCTCGGGCGGGACAAACTTCCCGAATTCAATATGGTGCTGATATGAAGGCGACGGAATTCTCGATAGGTCCAATATTGGTGCTCTTTCTGATATTGGCAGTCCTTGCAATCGCAATCTATACAGCGGTTGGCGAGCCTTCCATTGCAGAACGCGGCTTGAGCGCTCTCGAGCAGCGGAATTTTGACAGCCAGAAGGCTGACCAGCTGAAGCAGCTGGAAGGATATTACAGCACTTTCTCGAAGACCGACGGCGGGCTTGATTCCTACGAGGCTTCTTACCTTATCGCGAAAGTGATTGAATTTACCTGGGTGGACTGCAACGGCTCCTGCAGGGATAACGGCGACATTCCGGAGTTCACGAGATTTTTCGAAGGCCATCCGATAATTCTCTCGAAACAGCTTGACTGCAATGCAGATTATGTTTACGAAAAAGGCACAGACCCGAATTATGAAATTTCCAAAAACAGCATAAGGGGAATCTGCTCCCCCGCGGAAACAGGCGTTGACAAGACAAAGACCGTGGATGAATGGACTGTCACCGCATGGGGATTGAAAAGCACGCTTTGCAGGAATTTCATAGTTGATGGAAAGCAATGGGGGAACGCCTGGTGCCTGGGAGACGGCGGCGTTAATAATGGGTGCAGCTCTTTCTGCGCCAAGGCGGGCTTCGGTGACTGGGGAAGGGAGATAACAAGCGACAGGATAAAAGACTGGATTGGGGGAGACTTGTCGTTTGGAAAAATTTATGGAGACATAAAAGTGACTTACATACCTGACTGCACCTGGCTCAAGGGAAAGGTTTCTTACATACCGGTACTGGGCGGCGTTTTGAATCTTGTTTACGGCTTGAAGCAAGCCTGCTCTACGGTTGAGATAGGCGAAGGGACAGCAAATCCGACTGTTCCTGTTTACAGCTCTTCAACTTCGTGCTATTATGGCGCGACCTGCCCGACGCAGAACCCTCCGGTAAATCCGCCTTATGAAAGCCAATGCCCGGCGTTTTCTTCATATGACGGCGGAAACGGCGCGACCATATGCTTATATGGAGCAAAATGCTGCGGCTCCGAGCCATACTGTTCCGGGAGTCTTTCAGGAATTGCGCAGCCAACACCAAGCGGATGCACGCAAGAAAAGTGCTGGTATAAAAACAAACAAATCTGCACCGGAGGAAAAGTCTGCAACGCAAACGGCTGCGTATGATAATGATTTTTTCTTTTTATAATCTTCCGAAGCCAAGACATTATTATGCCAGTCAAAATCATCGGCACCTCGCACATATCCGAGGAGAGCATCAAAAAAGTGAAACGGCTTATAGAGGAAACAAAGCCCGACTGCGTCGCGATAGAGCTTGACCCAAAAAGGTTTTTTGCGTTAGCGCAGCAAAGGGAAGGAAGCGGCAGAAAGATAGGGCTTCGGTATGGCTTGACGATTTATTTTTTCGGCTGGCTGCAGCAGGCTCTTGGAAAAAGCGCCGGCGTCCTGCCGGGAAGCGAGATGCTCGCGGCAGCGGAGGCGGCAAGGCAGACAGGCGCGAGGGTTGTTTTGATAGACAGGGACATCGAGGAGATAATCCGCGGAATGATGGCTGTGCCTTTGAAGGAGAAATTGAAATTGTTTTTCGGACTGTTTGCGATTCCGTTCTCGCGCGAGAAAATAAATCTGGGGGAAGTTCCGCAAGAGAGGATAGTTGAACAGGCTGTTAGATACATGAAAAAGGAGTTGCCCGAATTCTACAAAATCCTTGTCGCGGACAGGAACGAATACATGGCTGCTTGGATTAAGAGGCTGGAAGGCGAGTTTGAGAACATTGTTGTCGTGGTTGGTGCGGGGCATAGGAAGGAGCTGGAGAGGATGATAAGAAGAAAATAAAAATAAATTAAGCTATTTAAATTATAGATTCCAATTCATATCTGGTGAAATTTATGGAGCGAAAAATGATGCAGGACTTGCAGCCTGAAATAAAAATTCTGAAGCGGATGCAGAGCGACATTTCTTTCCTGAGGCAGAAGATAGTCGTGATAGAAGAAGAGATAGACGCGATAAGCGGCGACATGCACGAAGTCCGCCCCGAATACTTGAGGAAAATACAGAAAATACAAAAGGAGGGAAAATTCCGTTCTTTCAAGAGCGTTGATGAGTTGAGAAAGTTGTTAGAATCCTGAAGCTGCGGAGTTGATGGGATGCATGACATTCTTGTCGAGGAAAGACTTCAGGAAATTCTGAAAAAACTGTTCAAGAAAGACAGGAAGCGCTATGAAATTTGCATGAAGAAGATGGAAACCATACTGAAAAATCCGGAGCAATACAAGCCTTTAAGACATGATATGAAAAGCATACGAAGGGTTCATATTGCAAAATCTTTTGTGCTGATTTTTACGGTTGAAGGCAATCTTGTAAGATTTCTTGATATGGACCATCATGATAACATATACAAAAGATAATCTTATCAGTGATAATTTATGGCATTCGGATTCAGCAAGATAGAGTTGCGCGACCTCGCGATAGCGGTTTTCGTGCTTGCGCTGGCTTTCAGCTCCTGGAATATTTCGCTGCTGCCTGTCACATTGTTCGTGATAATAATCGCATTCGCGGCGCACGAGATTGTGGGGCACAAGTTGGTGGCGCAGCGTTTCGGATATTTCGCTGAATTCCGGATGTGGCCTTACGGGCTTGTGCTCGCGCTAATCTCCTCGCTGTTCGGTTTCATCTTCGCCGCGCCCGGCGCGGTTTACATCTCGCCCGTGAGAAGGAAGTTCGCGTTCCATGTCGCGCGCATAACGGAAAGGGAGAACGGGATAATAAGCGCCGGCGGGCCCGCGGTGAACATAGCACTCGGGTTCGCAACGCTTGCCGCGGCTTCGCTTGCTCCCGCCTTTTCCGACATCTTCCTGCTCGCCGCGAAAATCTCGTTCTGGCTCGCGCTCTTCAATCTCATACCGGTTCCGCCGATAGACGGCTCGAAGGTGTTCGCCTGGAACAAGCTGGTTTGGGCTGTGACAGCGGCGCTTGCTGTGATTGGGTTTTTTATTTTGTGAAAGGACTAACCATTATGAATTGAATTGTAAAAGTTACGCCGAATAAAGCGCTCGAATTAAACGCTGAAAAAACCGCTCTGATTTTTTTTAATTCAATCGATAATGCTTTAAAACTCATTCTGCTTCGCTTATCCAAAACATATTTATCCTCATAAAATAATTCCTTTTATATCTGTTGCACTCAAGCAACTATATTCCTCTCTGTTAAGAGGTTGGTTTATGCCGCTGACCGACATAATCGTGGGGCGCGAGCCTGAGGAGGTCGAGAGGAGGGGAAGCGAAGGCTGCGTCTTTCTCGGGAAGCACATAGTGGGAAAGGGCGACGACGCGCACCTGACTAACAAGATTTTGATGGATGTCTCAAGTCCGCACATAGTCCTGATAGTCGGAAAAAGAGGGTCAGGAAAATCTTACAGCGGAGCCGTGATAGCGGAAGAGATAATGAAGCAGCCGGAGGAGATAAAGAAAAACCTTTCCTGCCTGATGATTGACACCATGGGAATTTTCTGGAGCATGAAAAATCCGAACGAGAAGGACTTGTCCCTGTTAAGTTCCTGGGAGCTGAAACCCGCGGGCTTTCCAATCCGGAATTTCGTGCCCGCTGGGCTGAAGAATATTTATGAGAAATCCGGGGTGGGTTTTGACGGCGCCTTCTCGATAAGCCCCGACGAGCTTTCTGCGGGGGACTGGGCGCTGACTTTCGGCATAAGCCTTGAGGATTCGCTCGGGGTGTTGCTCGAGCGCATAATAAAAAAGCTTGCGAAAAACGGAAATTATGATTTGAGCGAAATAATCGAGGAGATAGGAAACGACGCGCGCTCGGAGGAGAAAGACAAACTCTCCCTGCAGAACAAGTTCCTTTCCGCTGCGGAGTGGGGAATATTTTCAAAAGATGCGACTCCCATAGAGGCCTTTCTCAAACCCGGCATTGCTTCCGTTCTTGATGTTTCATTGCAGGAGTGGAACGTACGAAACCTGATGCTCTCGATTCTTGCGAGAAAAATTTACGAGGCGCGGATCATCGCGAGAAGGGAGGAGGAGCTTGCGCAGATAAGCGGGGAAAGCATAAAAAAGATTCCGATGACCTGGCTTGTCATGGACGAGGCTCACGAGTTCCTGCCCGCGGAGGGAAAGACCGCGGCTTCCGACTCGCTTCTCACGCTTGTGCGGCAGGGGAGGCAGCCGGGAATAAGCTGCATCTTCATAACCCAGCGCCCGAACAAGCTGCACGAGGATGTGATCGCCCAGTCGGATTTGGTGATAGCGCACCGCCTCACCGCGAAGCCTGACATTGATTCGCTGTCATCGATAATGCAAACCTACCTGCTTTTCGACATTAGGAAATTCATCTCCGACCTGCCGAAGGCGAAAGGCTCGGCGCTTATCCTTGATGACAATTCGGAGCGCCTATATAATATGCAGGTCCGCCCGCGCCAGAGCTGGCATGCAGGAGGCTCGCCTTCCGCGCTGAAGGGGTAGATATTGTGGATTGAAATCAGTTCAATACGGCTTGAATTCTAAATTAAGAACAGCTATTGTAGCGGTTAGAAAAACGCTCTTTTCAGAGTTTCTGTTGAGAAGTCTAAATATGCGTTCCTGAAATTCAAACGATAATGGATGAGCCTGTTTCAACCTTTATAAGGCTTTCCCTGCATCTATTTGGAATGGAAGCTCACAGGATTGAGCTGCCGCGCGAGATAATAATCGGGAACGGGATTCTTGGCAACATCGGCGCGGTATGCGAAAAACTGCAGTTGGAGGGTTCTTGTTTTTTGCTTTCTGGTCCTACGACTCTTGGAATAGCCGGGGAGAGGGTGGCACGGGAGTTGGACAGCCGCTGCAAGGTAGAATCCGCTGTCGTCGATTCCATTGACATGGCTGAGGTTGACAAGGTAATCGGGAAGGCGAAGGCGTTTGATTTTATCGTAGGCGTGGGCGGCGGAAAGGTCATAGACATCGCGAAATATGCGGGATTCAAGTCGGGAATACCGTTCATCTCGGTTCCAACCGCGCCTTCCCACGATGGCATAGCTTCGCCGCGCGCAACGCTCAACGGCAGCAACGGGGCGCGCGCGAGCTATGACGCGCAGGTTCCGCTCGCGATAATCGCGGACATCGACATAATCTCGAAGGCGCCTTATCGGCTCATAGCGAGCGGTTGCGCGGATGTGATATCGAACATGATAGCGGTCGAGGACTGGCAGCTCGCGCACAGGAAAACGCAGGAATACTATTCCGATTATGCAGCATCGATAGCTGTTCTTGCGGCGAACATAGTGTCCGATTCCGCGGAAATGATAAAGGCGCTGGACCAGCGCGGGATAAGGAACCTGATGGAGGCGATTGTGAGCAGCGGCGCCGCCATGTGCATAGCAGGTTCGAGCAGGCCCGCGAGCGGGAGCGAGCATCTGTTCTCGCACGCGCTCGACCTGCTGATGCCGGAGAAGAAAAGCCTCCACGGGGAGCAGTGCGGTTTGGGCAGCATACTCATGGCTTACCTGCACAAACTTCCCTGGCAGCGCATCGTGGAAAACCTGAAGAAACTCGGCTGCCCGACCACGGCGCAGGAGATGGGAATACCTGATGACATAATCATAAAAGCCCTTGTTGCGGCAAAGGATATTAAAAATGACCGTTACACCATACTGAACGAGGCGAATCTTGACGAGCAGAAAGCAAGAGAGCTCGCGAGAATTACGGGAGTGATAAAATAAAAATATGTAAAAGATATAGGAACAACAAAACCATTCGTATCTGATTTTTTAATTTATCTTACAAGATGGTTTTCGAAAAAAACAAAATCAAAAATAATAATGATATAAATATTCAGAAACTATTTTCGCATTAAACTTAAATAAAAATTAAAAACAGAACGCACGAAAAACCTTTCAGGTTTTTCGGCGGAGCCGAAAATGCGACGCATTTTCGTGCCCCGACGAAAATGCAAATCAGGAAAAATGAATGATGAATCTTATGAAAGAGCAAATATCGAAACAAAGCGTGCACCTGCCGAGCGGGATGCCGTTCGTCTCGAGGATGATGCGCCTTCCGAAGGGCGCAGAAATCAGAAAGGATTTTTCCGAAGTCTGCGGGAGCATCGGCGTGAAAGTCTCGAGAGGGGAGATGAAAAATCTCGTTATATACGACATGACAGACGGCACGAGGACATCCACGGGACTGAAGGGCGAGGACGCGTATTTCGACGGCGGACTTTTCTGCCTGAGACTGATAAACTTCCTGAACGCGCTCGGCGCGAAGAATGCCTACATCAATGTCATACACGAGGGACACAAGAAGCGCGCGAATTACGAGGACATTTACAAGGGGATGAAAAAGCACGTCTCCGTGTTCGCCGAGTTCGCGAAAAAAAACAACATAAGACTGAAGTTCCTTGGCGACTATACCTCGCGCATAGAGCCGCTGAAGCTGATGCTGCGCGGAAGGATAAGAAAGGACAGCACCTCGAAGATGGAGGCTTCCTACAGGTTCGATTTCCGAAATGTGCTCGGCAGGATTGAAAAGCTGACGGCAAGGAACACGGGAATGACCGCGTACTTCCTGATAAACTATTCCACAAAATGGGCTGAGAAAAAGGGAGGGAAATTCTTCAGCAAGCTGCCGGATGTGAACGCGGTAATTCGCCACACGAAAGGGTACATAAACGGCGACATGTGGATTTTCGACAAGTTCGACAGCCACACCATGGTTTACGCGCAGAACGGCTCGTCAAGCATCAACTGGAGCGACAGGCAGCTCCTGTATTTGATAGCCCTGTCGCTCCGCAGCGTGCAGCTGAACGAGGGCTTCCATCTCTCGAAGAAGTATGATGGCAGCGAGAGCGAGACCATAAGGAGGAAGCGCGAGCAGAAGCTCGAGCTCGTCGAGAAGGAATTCAGCGCAGGCAGTCTCCCGAAGCGCGTGATAATTTTCGGGCCTTTCGGTCCTGAGATATACAAGTTCTAAAAAATGTTTTGGGATTGCAATCTTTTTCTGATTTCACAAAACAGTCCCGGCCAAGAACGCGAACAATACCAGGAATGTCGCCTTCTTCACGATGCGCTCGCCCTTCGCGGGCTCCTGCATTATCGCATACAAAGTTATCAGGATTGCGGGAATCGCGAGAATCAAATAATAAACGCTGACCGTTTTCTGGAGATACGGCAGGACGAGAAGTCCTGCTGCGATGAGCAAAAATAATGAAGCGATGATTCTCGTCGGCTTTTTTCCGATTGTGAGCGGTAATGTTTTTGCTCGCGCTTTCTCATCTCCTTCTATATCTCTGATGTCCATCAGCAGTTGCCTGCCCAGCGTGCCGAAAAATGAAATTATTATCAGCGGGAGCAGCGCGGAGCTGAAGACATTTGCGGGCATTCCCGAAACGAACGGCGCAGCTATGAAGGCGGAAGAGCCGAGGTAGGCGACGAAGATTCCTTTTATCGCGGTCTTCTTGAGCTTCCATGCGTACATGCTGGAAACGATGAAATTGAAAAATGCGATTGCAAAAAATGCCGCGCCAACCAAAAGAGAAAAAAACAATCCAACCGAACCCGCAATCCAAAAAAGATAAAGCGCGCCCTTCCTGCTTATCCTTCCGGAAGGCAGCGGCCGCTGCGGCATGTTGATTTTGTCAATCTTGAAATCAAAATAATCATTCAATATGTTTCCCCCGCCGCAGATAAGAAACGCCGCCGTTGCGGCAAGCGCAAAGGGAATTGAAAGAATATTAATTCCAAAAACAATCGACGCTATCCCAAGGCCGAGGACGGCCATCGCGCAGACGGAGGGCCTTAACAATTCCGCAGCGGCTTTCGCGTCCATTCAATTCGCCTGTGAAACAAATAGAATTTTATGAAAAGCTGTTCGGATATTTTTTATATATGGTTGATTTTTAATTCCGTTCAAAACTTATCTTCCCTGCTCCAGCGCTCTCAGGCGCTTCTCGAGCATCGTTATGTAGTCCTGCATTTCCCTTATCTCCTTCTGCTGCCCGTAGAATTTTTTTTTCAGGCTTCTCAACTCCGCGTTCCCATGTTTGTCCCCCTTTCCGTCCGCCTCGTCCTTCTTCCAGAACATGTTCTTCAGCTTCAGCGAGAGGTGCTCCCTACCTAATTCTTCTATAAGCCTCCTGCCCAGAAGCTCTTTCGCGTATTTCTCGTTCAGCGTGCCGGTCTTGTCCAAGTCTGAGAGCGCCTTCTCGACATCAAGCTTCTGCAGCGGCAGGGACATCCTGCCGAAAAAAGTCAGCACCGCTTCGTTCCCGTCAACCTTTATCCACCTGTTCCTCTTTGCCCAGTAGACCGCCGCGTCTTTACTTTCGATGTTTATCTCGCTCAAGAATCTCCTTCCCGCCCTCAGCATCTGCAGCAGATGCCTCTCCGGAAAACCCTTTTGCAGGTAATGCCTGCCTTCCTGCGTAATCTTGTACATATCAACCGATTTTTCTTGCCCGCCTGCGCTTAAATATTCGACAACATTATGATTTGCATTCAAGACCATTACGAACATTACAAATCATTCGCAGGAAGCCGGTTAAAGCGCTTGCCGCACAGCCGAAAAAGCAGTTGATTTCGTTAATTGTCTCCGACAGCCGTTCTGATTGTTGCAAGTCGATCCATATTTTCAAACCATCCCGGCAAGGAACGCGGCAAGCGCGCAGTTCAGCGGGCGCGTCTGCCTGAAGAGCAGGATAAAAAGATTTTTGCAATCCGCATCGGTTTCGCGATATTTCAGCGCACAGAATAAAACCGCTGCAATTTCGCTGCGCTTCATTTTGCGCTTTTTTCGCTATGCTCAAAAAGTATTTAAACATTGATAAATATTGAAGTTATACGAGAAGTAAAGTTGATTCTTATGCCAGACCAGAAAGAGGAGCGGGTTTTCACGATTCCGCTGCGGAGGGCGTTCGTGACCGAGCAGACGAACAGGGGCTGGAAGGCCATGGATTTGGCGCGCGCTTTTTTGGAAAGGCACATGAAAGGGACGGTGAAGATGGGAAAAAGCATCAACGAGTCGGTCTGGGCGCGCGGAATCCAGAACCCGCCGCGCAGGATTCGCGTGCATGCTGTTAAGGAAAGAATTGACGAGGAGAATATCATTTTCGCGGAGCTTGTGGGAACGGAAATAAAGAAACCGAGTGCGGAGGAGATAAAAAAGAAGGAACAGAAGGAAAAGGAAAAAGAGAAAAAAATCAGGGAAGAGCGCAGGGAAAGGAAGGGCAAGAGCGAGGCGGAAAAAATAAAGGAGGAAAAAGAGGCTTCGGTCGCGAGGGAAACGGCGGAGGTCAAGGCCGAAGAGAAGAAGATTGAGGAGAAGAAATAAAATTATTCAATCAGAATATTCTCTTTTTGTGAACAACTTTTCCGTGAAAATCTTTCTTAATACAGCCAAGCTATTAATTCTGAAATTATTTTTGTTTCCATCTTTGTGATGCATTTCATATCCTTTTTAAACTTTATTTTGGTGTCGGGGATGGGCCCAGGGGAAACCCAAGGTTTCATTCCGCTGGAAGTAGGCTACGCCTACTTCAATCTGCGTTGGGTAACCTCTTCCTCTTGAAGAGCATCAGCCTAAGGAAATCGTTTCTTTCCCTTGAGGCTTTCTTTCTGAAAGAAAGGCTCATTTGAACCCACGACCTCCAGAATACATTTTTCTTTTCACGGGATTTTTCCAAATCCTCAACTCTCATAAAAAACTTATGAGTCTGGCGCGCTACCAGTCTACGCTACCCCGACGTTAAATAAGAAATTCGTAAGAAACCTTATAAGCATTCGTTGTCTGAAGATTCAACAATTGAAAAACATTATGGATTCAGATGAAAAAAGAACGGCCGTAAAACATTTTGAGAGCTGTCTTATCGGCGCTCCAGAAATCGAATCGTAATTTCTACTCGCCCTTCACCTGCACGATCATCTTCCTGTCCATCAGAATCCAGTACAATACCTCGCAGCCCTGCGTCACCTTGTCCTTCAGGTCCTCAGGAATCGGCGACTCGAAAGTCTCGAAAGTCTCCATGTCCATCACCTGCGCGGTCCCGCCGACTATTGAAACGATTTGGCCGATTTTTTTCTCAACTATCGGGACATCGATTTCGCTGTCGGCCGGTTTGATAATCGAGCGCTTCTTCCCGTCGAAAATCCCGACCGCGTCAAGTCGGGCTTTGGCAGCGCCGTGCTTGCCCGAGACGGAAGTGGTTATCGAAAGCACGCGGCAGGGCTCGCCGTCAAGGATGCAGAACTTCCCGGGCTTCAGGTGCTTGATTGAGGTTTTTGTGGTCTCCACAAGAATCACGATATTCCTTAGACGATTCTAATTTTTGTTTTTAGCAGCGTTTTCAACGGTTTTCATTTTTAATTCACATCATTATCAGTTACGGAAAATCGGTTTTTAATCTTTAACAAAAATTCTCGCGTTTTGAATTAATGCAAAAATAAGTTTATAAGCTTTATCGGCTCTGCGGATAGAAAAGCGTTTTTTCCGTTCCAATAATTTTCGCGGCGCGATTTTTAATTAATTCGTTCAATAATTTTTATTTCAATTCTCACATCTTCCCCGCCGCTATTTTGACATCCTCCGCCTTCACAGTTCTCCTTCCCGCGTGCTTCGCTATCGTTTCAATCTCGCGCACAAGCTCCGCCGCTATCTCTTCCACAGAAACGGTGAGCTCTTCCAGCGCCTCCGCTGAAATCCTCTCAACGCCGGCTTTTCTCGCTATCCTCTCCACCGCGGCTATCGGAAGCTCGGGCATAAAATCATCTTTAACAAGAATGTATTATAGCTGCTCGTGGCAGCATATATAAAATTGTTTGGAATAGACATTTATAAAAACGACAGAAAACACACTGAAAATAAATCAGAAAGATTGCTAACAAAACCGTTCGTATCTGAAGATTATTCTTTATTTTTGAAAAACGGTTTTCGGATTAATAATACAAAATAAAAAATCAGAAAAACAGAGTTCTCTCATCGCAGCAATTCAACGAATTCTTCAACCGTAAGCCCCGCTTCGCGTATTGAAAGCGGTATTGGCTCGTTATGTTTTTTCAGGCTGAACAGATAGCCTTTAATCGCATCGCCGATGTTTATTAAAGCTTCATTCCTGCTCTTGCCTTGCGAGATGCAGCCGGGCAATTCCGGAACCGAAGCCGTATAAGCGCCGTCTTCATCCTGCTCTATGAATATCCTGAATCTCATATTATAATGATGGAATCGAATCCTTATAAAACTTTAAGTTTGTTTGGAGGTAATTAAAATTATGATATGCGACACTTCAGTCCTGCTTCATTCGGACTTGGATGTTCCGATGACGACGGTTCCTGAAGTGATGAACGAGGTGAAAACGAAGAAGCACAAAGAGAGGCTGGAGTTCCGCGAGATAAAGGTTCTGGAGCCGGAGGAAAAGTTTGTCAAGATAGTTGAAGATGCTGCAAAAGAAACGGGGCTTGAC
>DAIDAN010000070.1 GCA_027310605.1 Candidatus Aenigmatarchaeota archaeon
CCGCGTTGCTGTCGTTCACCGCGAGCCTCCAGAGCGCGGTTATCGAGTCGATGATTATCAGCCCCGCCCCTTCCTTCAGCGATTCCATCTTCTTGATGGCGTCCTTCTGCTCCTCCCAGCTCTTCGGCTCGAGCAGAATTATTTTCTCTCCAATCGCCTGGGAAGTGCCGTTGCAAATCTGGCGGAGCCGCTCCAGCGAGAATCCTCCCTCCGTGTCGATGAACAGGACTTTTTTCCCCGCGGCAAGCGCTGAGGCGCAGGCGGCGAAAGCGATGTTGCTTTTTCCCGATGCAGACGGTCCGTAGAAGTTGGTGATGCAGCCGCTTTCCAAGCCGCCGTCAAGGAGCTTGTCAATCGCGGGGCAGATCGGGAATTTCATAATGGAACACAGGCGTTAATTGCACGAGTGTGCTTAAATAAATTCCGCAAACCAAACGCCAAGTTACCAGAGCCCTGCGGAAGGAAGCTTTATATACTTTTAGTATCATCATAAATCTAATTTGGTATATACGGGATTACAAAAATCATTATGGGTTGAATTATCAGACGGCCGTTAGAGCGAAACGCCAAATCAGCGCAACTGCAAACTGATTCGTATTGAATTCAAGCCGTAATGTTTTCGTTCGGGATTCGTATGGACGCCGGGTTCAGGCTCGCGGGGGCGGAAGACGCGGAAGAGATTGCAAGAACAGTTCAGGAAAACCTTGGCGGGGAGCTCTCGCCGAAGAAAATATCCGCTTCGCTTGTGAAGGAGAAGCTGAAGGATAAGAAGGATGTTTTTGTTGTGGCGGTAACGGATGGAAAAATAATCGGGGTTTCGCGCGCAAGCTTTGAGGACCTTGACCTTGCGGAAATAAGGTGGCTGGCTGTTGAAAAGAATTATCGGAACAAAGGAATCGGAACGGGGCTTGTGGAGAAAACGCTGGAAGCGCTGAAAGACAAGGGAAAAAGAAAAATCACCGCGCGGGTGAGGGCGGACTCGTTGGTACCTTTATCGATTTTTTCGCGCCTCGGCTTCGAGAAGGAGGGATATTTCAGGGAGCACTACAGGAAGGGCGTTGACATAATCCAGCTCGGGAAGTTTTTGTGACAATATGTATTGTAATGAATTTTGCGATACGCCAATTCGATTAAAGAGCGGAGCGGCTTATTAGCGCTCCTGTTCAAATCGATTCATATTGTCATCAGCGTTCCTGCAAACACAAGCAGTATCGAATCAATCCATATCGGATTCAACGGACAATGAAATTCAATAGATAATGAATGATGATTATGAAAATCGAAATCAGGAAAAAGGGGAACGAGACCGCAGTTCTGATAAGCTTCAACACGGAGTCCGAAAAGTTCGAGAGCCTTTCCGAGAGGAACAGGTTTTTCTGGGGGCTGCACGGGAGGAGGCAGACCATAATAAAGAACGAGAAGAAGTACGAGTACGAGCGCGAGGGGCTGCTGGACGAGATACCGCACATCAAGGTTGACAATTCCGTCTTCATAGTCGCGATGGAGCACATGAAAAAAATGATGGAATTTTTTGACGAGTGGGAGGACAAGGTCGAGGTCAAGACTTTTCCCGTGCTCGTCGGCAGGAGCGAGGCAAAGGAGCTGAGGAAGGAGAGGATGGTTGAGATTGAGTGAGGCGGAACTATGCCAGTAAACATTTTCGTGCTAACCGCCGGCGGAAGATTGGGAAAATACAAAAACAGGATTTTGAAAGCCGCAAAAGAATCCGTAAAAATTATCGGAAGGAAAATGCAGCTGCCTGATGTTGATGTTGTCTTTTACAACAATCCGAACAATGTCATTCCGCATTTGGGAATAAGCGGTTTTACAAATAATCCAAATTTAATACTTGTTCCATTAAATCCGTTGTTCAAATATTTTGGAAAAACAATTAATGAAGAAATAATAAGAACTCTTGCTCATGAACTCCATCATTGTGCACGGCTGAAGAATGTCGGATATGGAAACATGCTTTTTGAGGCGATGATTTCAGAAGGTTTGGCAGACCATTTTGAACTTCAGGTAACAAGCAGGAAACCGCAAAAATGGGACACTGCGCTGACATGCGTACAACTTCGTGCAATAAAAAAGAAAGCAATGAAAGAGTTCCACAACAAAAATTACAATCATAGCGATTGGTTTTTCGGCTCGAAGAAAAGAAAGATTCCAAAATGGGCAGGTTACACAATTGGATTCAATCTTGTCGGCGAATATTTGAAAAACAATCCCAACAAGAAACCGTCGCAGCTTTTTGCGGCGAAAGCGGAAGAGTTTGTGAAAGAAAAAGAACGACAAAAAAACCATCGCAGATGATTTTTATATTTTTTTGGTAGAATGGTTTTCGTTTCAAAAAACGATTCATAATAAAAAACCTAACGGACGAAAACGCAAAACAATAATAAAAAATATTGAAAAACAAAACGGGGTTGATGTTTATGGCAGAAAAAGAAATGAGACTGCGCGTCGGCGAATTGACGGACAGGGACGACTTCGGGCGCGGGATAGCAAGAATCGACTCCAAGCTGATGAGGCAGGTCGGCGTGAAGGAGGGCGACATCATAGAGATAGAGGGGACGCGGAAGTCCGCTGCAGTGGCCGTGCGCGCCTACCCCGTTGACATAGGGGCGCCCGTGATAAGGATGGACGGCCTTGTCAGGAAAAACTGCGGGACGGGAATAGGCGAGACTGTTATGGTGAGGAAAGCGCAGGTGAGGGAGGCGAAAAAAATCGCGCTCACTCCCGCGGAGAAAGGGGTGTTTCTCCATATCTCGCCGAACCTTCTCAAGCAGAACCTTTACCTGAGGCCTGTGAGCAAGGGCGACATCATCGCGGCAATCCCCGCCTTCAGGAGAACTTCCGAGGAGGATGGCTTCGGGGAGGAATTCGGGATGGACATCTTCAAGGAATTCTTCAACCTTCCGCGCGAGGTTTTCTTCCCCTTCGGCACGGATGTGAAATTGATTGTCGTGGAAAGCGAGCCTTCCGGCGTTGCGCAGATAACGGACAGCACGCGCGTCGAGGTGCTGAACGAGGTTGGCAAAGGGAGGCTGCCCGGCTTCTCGCCAGCCGAGCTCCGCGGACTGCACGAGGAGGCAAAGGAAGTGAAAGAGATAAGGCAGGTTCCGCTCGTGACTTATGAAG
>DAIDAN010000071.1 GCA_027310605.1 Candidatus Aenigmatarchaeota archaeon
GAACAGGATTGCTGTCGCGCGCGGCAGGTACATTGAATCGGTGCAGGCTTACAACACCGCCATCAAGACATTCCCGAACAACATCTTCGCGGGCTGGTTCGGCTTCTCCGGAAAAGAATATTATCAGGCGCCAGCGGGAACCACAACGCCGACAATCGGAACGGGGCAGCTGCCGTAAATAGTTCTTGATGAAGTCGCAAAAACCATAGTATCTGATTTCAATTTTAGTTTCTTTACAATATGGTTTCAGGTTTAAAGTAGAAATAATAAAGGATCAGAACTGCTGAAAATGCGGAAAGAAGTGAATTTATGAAATTAATATTCGCGGCAGTTCTTCTTGCTTTTCTATCAATCTCCGTCTCAGCCCAGACTTTTCCGCAATGGCAGGACAAGTATGTGAACGATTTCGCCGGCTTTCTTGACCAAGCGAGCATTGCGCAGCTGCGCGGAATGCTTTCCGAGCTGGAGCAGAACACCACCGCGGAAGTTGTCGTGGTGACAGTGCAGACAACAGCGCCTTTGCCCCGCCAGCAATACAGGACGGAACTGTTCAACAATTGGAAAATAGGAAAAGCCGCGAACGACAACGGGCTGCTTGTTCTTTATGTTGCGGATGAAAACAAGATTGAAGTCGAGGTTGGCTACGGTTTGGAGGGAATCCTGCCGGACTCGAAGGTCGGAAATATTCTTGACGAGTTCTTCGTTCCCTATCGGGCCAATAACCAGACGGTTCTTGGAATAATTCTCGCAACGCAGGAGTTCGCGCGCGTGATAAACGAGAACGCCGACGAAGTGAGAGCGGGAAACGCGGGAGCGCAATACAATATTGATGTTCCAAGATTCATACTTGATAATTTCCCGTTCCTCATAATAATCTTTTTCATACTTATTCCGATTCTGCTTTCCTCGTCATTTATCCCTCCGCGATGCCCGAAGTGCGGCAAGAGGATGAAATTTGACAGGACAGAAGACGGTTATGAAATATACAGGTGCAAAAACGGCCATGAACTGAAAAGAAGGAAGCGCAGATATAGCGGACTTATTGCCGCTGGCGCCTTCGGGGGGGGAGGCGGCTGGGGCGGCGGAGGCGGAGGTTTTGGCGGAGGTGGCAGCGGCGGGGGCGGCGCGGGAAGATGACAGCAATATGTATTGATTTGAAACAGGGAAACGCTGTATGAGCATTTTTATAGAACAGCTAAAAAGTCGTTCCAAATATGGGTTCGTTTCTTATTGATTAAGCCATTCTGACTTTTTTGAATTCAAGCCATAACGCAATTCAAGTCGTATCGCGATTTCTGAAAAGATATAAACTTTGACAAAAAATATTCAGCATGCAAACAGCGGAAAGGAAGCTGGAAAAGCTCAAGAGAATCATATCGGGTTTGGATTCCGCGCTCATAGCTTTCTCTGGCGGGGTTGACAGCTCCTTTCTTGCGAAAGTCTGCGGCGATGTTCTCGGCAAGAACTGCGTTGCCGTAACCGCTGTCTCCGAAACCTACCCGCAAGAAGATTTGGAAAGCGCGAAAAGGATTGCGAAGATTGCCGGGATAAGGTACATAATGATAAAAACAAACGAGATGAAAAACAAAAACTTTAAAAAGAATCCGAAAAACCGCTGTTATTTCTGCAAGACGGAATTGTTTTCCGAACTGGCAAAACTTGCAAAAAAGCTGAAAATGAAGAATATCATTGACGGGACGAACACAGACGATTTAAAGGATTTCAGGCCTGGCTTGAAAGCGAAGAAAAAGTTCGGAGCGATAAGCCCGCTCTGCATGGCGCGCCTGAATAAAAAAGAAATAAGAATCCTGTCAAGGGGAATGGGGCTGCCGACCCATGACAAGCCTTCCTCGCCTTGCCTCGCCTCGAGGATACCTTTCGACTCTGAAATAACGGAAGAGAAAATACGGGCGATTGAGTCCGCGGAGAAAACAATAAAAAGGCTTGGCTACAAGACCGTGAGGGTAAGGCACCATGGCGATATTGCAAGGATAGAAATCGGGGACAAGAAAGTAAACTTGAATAAATTGAAAAATGCAGCGGGCAGAATTAGAAAGCTCGGATTCAAATATGTTTCGCTCGACTTGGAGGGTTACAGGACGGGTAGTTTGAATGAGCAAGCAAAAAAACATTAATACGGACGGAGGCAGGGGTAAACGCGCCGGCATTCCCGAGGTAGTGTTCGCGAGGTTCAAGGACGATGCAAGCCTGACAAGGGCTGTTGAAAACCTGTTGAAAGAAAACGGAAGGGTTCTGGTCACGAAATGCTCCGCCGGACAAATGTCAGTGCTGGAAAAAAGGTTCAAGGAAAAAATAAAAACAGACAGAAATGCCGGAATATGCATTGTCGGCAAAATCAATCCAATCCGTAATGCAGGCTCCGTTGCAATAATTTCGGCGGGATCGTCCGATTATTTTGTGGCTGAAGAGGCTGCGCTGTCAGCGGAGTTTCTTGGCCTCAAGGTTCTCCGCCATTACGATTGCGGCGTTGCCGGAATTCACAGGATGGACTGTGCGCTGGAAAAGATAAGGAAATTTGATGTCGTCATTGTTGTCGCGGGAATGGAGGGCGCGCTTCCCTCCGTGATAGGCGGGCTCGTGAAGCAGCCGGTCATTGCGGTGCCGACTTCCGTCGGGTATGGCACGGGCGCAGGCGGGCTTTCCGCGCTGATGTCAATGCTGAATTCCTGCTCGCCGGGAATCGCTGTGGTAAATATTGACAACGGTTTCGGCGCTGCAGCGCTTGCATATAAAATGATAAGATGGATTAAGAAATAACATCCAGTTCGTGCTTCTTGAAGCCATAAATATAAAAAGGTTAAATGCGAGATTTTCCTTATGCTTGACAGGACAGTAGAGGACATGGACTTGAAGAATGTGAGCGTGGCGCAGCTTGCGGAGCAGATGGAAAAGTCCGGGGGCTTCTCCGCGAAAAATCTTGCAGCCGCCGCAAACATATTGAAAAAAATGATTTCGGACAGGAAATGCTTCCGTTTTCTCTCCTTTCCCGCAGATATTGTTGCAACGGGCTTGCGCGGCGCAATCGCGCAATCCATCGAATGTGGGATGTTCGACGCGATAATCACGACC
>DAIDAN010000072.1 GCA_027310605.1 Candidatus Aenigmatarchaeota archaeon
TCCGAGGTCTGCGCTGTCTTTCCAATCACGAAGATTGGCATGTCAGCAGCGCCGTTCAAGGGTGCGCCAAGCTGCAATATGCCTCCTACCGTTGTCTGCGGTGCCGCCAATGCAGCCCCAGCCAATGACACTCCTGCCATGAGCGCGGAGCCCGCGACCGCCGCCAATTTTCTGAATTGCATATCTTCTCTACCTCTTGTATTTTTTAGTTTTTTATTTTGGCTTTCTAATATCTTTCTTTTGCCTGGGATTTTCTTTTTTGAAAGAAAAGCCCATTTGCACGGTGTAATGTGCATTTTTTTGTTTTCACACGGATAGCTAATCCGTGCGGGCGAAACCTTTCGGTTTCGCGCTTGCGCGCGCTAAAAACTCAAACGCACCCTATTATCTTATTTTTGCTTGAGCTTTTTAGAAAAAAGCTCAAATGCGTTTAAGACTTGAAGGCAGCAGACCTTGAAGATATTCCTGTCTGAAGCTATTCAAGCGGAAATCAATTGGGAAGGGGTATATAAATAAGTATCCTGCAACCGTTCACGAAGGGCTGTGTTATTGTTTCTGAATTATTTTTCAAACATATAATGAACATAAAACATATTTTAACTGTTTCTAAAGTTGTTTTATCAATTTTTATATTAAATAGAGTTATAAAAAGTCTTATTTTAATGATGATTTCAGCACTTTCAAAAATTCTTCAATTTCTTTGCGGAAACCATCAAAAACCATTATTACTTGAAATCATAAAAAAAGAACGGCCGTTGAATGTTTGTGTGCGAGCAGCTTAACAAACGCTTCTGCAAACTGATTCGTAATGATGCCACAATTCATTCGGCATCTTCTTCCCCGCCGTCGTTTCCGTCTCCAAAATATTCTGTTTCCCTCTCCGAATCTTTCAGCTCCCGCAGCGGCACATAGCCGGACTTTTTGAAAATGCCGGATTTCTTTTGCGCTGTTTCGGTCTTCACATTCTCCCGATTTTCCGCGGCGCCTTCCTTCTTTTGCTTTTCCATATTTTCCCCTTCTTTCGCCTCTTTCTTGCTGAAATCTTTCTCAAGGAAAACCTTGTTGCTCCTTCCCTCGCGCTCAAGCCTGATTATCCCGCGCTCGCGGAGGCTGTTCAGGATTTTGGAAACCTTCGCCTTCGAATAGTTGCTTTCCCTGACCAGAAGCTTCTGGTTGGAAAACCCTTTCGTCCTGAGCAGAAGCTCCATTATTTTTTTCTCGTCGCTCTTCAGCACTGGCAAAACGAATTTTATGTTCCTGAACCGCTTATAGAAAAACCAGAACCCGACAACAAGCGCGACTATCACCGCGCCCAAGCCGAGCAGCCCGCCCGCGAAAAGGGCAAAAAACTGCGAATTGCCGGGCAGCGTTTGGTACGAGACCTGCGTGTCAAAACTGTCTCCGGCTGAAAGGTTTTCCCTCCTCCAGGTTATGAATATCTTCCTCCCGTCGCTCCCTTTCTCCCCATCCGCAGGAAGGTACTGCTGGAAAGACCCGCCCGAGGTCAGGAACATTCCCTCGGGAAGGCTTACCTTGAACGAGAGCGATTCGGTCCGGAGAGGCATGAGGAACTCCTGCTTGTAGAGGAACTGGCTGTCAGCCTTCTTTATCAAATCAAACGAATCGAAATCCAGCGTCAGCATCCTCTTTTCCGGGGTCGGCGAGATTGCGCAGTCAACCTGGGAGCCGAAAGCCTTCCTCTGCGAAATGCAGGAGACATTTCCGAAGTTGGCATCAGCCTTCAGGTTCTGTATCTCATAGAAAAGCGGCAGGCTGAATTCCTTCACGCTCGAGTTCTGGCCGAAAGTCACGGTGAGCGTTGTGTGCGCGTCATCGCCAAGCTGTATGTCAGCCCCGAGGAACAATATCCTGGCGGAAGAGTCATCCAGCGCCTGCGAAGGCGCAACCGACAGCGCCAGAAAAGCAGCAGCGCAGGCAAGCAAAAAGTCCGCTCTCATAGGAATCATATTGCGGGCGCATCTTATAAAAATATCATATCGCGGATTATGACTTGAGTTTTGAAAAAATCCAAACCGCTCTTTTCTTTTATCATGATTTGCAGCAGAAACAACATACATTATGAAATGGATTCACAAAATCAGAACTGACAACAAGTTATTTTTTTCGCGGCGGATCTAGCGTAACTTTTTTTCAAATCATTCCTTATCGATTTTGCCCTTCGCTTCCAGCGCGCGCTATCACGATGCCGCCGAGCCCCGCGACAGCGAACCTGTGCATCATTTCCGCCACGATGTTGAGGATGTTCTGCGCCTCGCCGACATTCAGCTGGTATCTCTCGGGCTTCAGAATCTCCACCGAGGCCGGGCCGAATTCCATGACAATGTGCAGGAGGGTTTCAAGGTTTTTTACCAGCATTTCCGTTTCGCAGACCTGGGAAAATCCCGACTCTATCCCCTGAATCGGCTTTTCCACCTTTTCCAGCGAGGAGAAGTCTTTTTTTATCATCCCTATCCCGCTGCTTTCCATCTTTCCTATATGGTTCTGCAGTGCCTCCTTCGCCGCCGCCTCCGTTATCGCGAGAACCTCGAACATCATCTCCGCCTGAATCCAGCCCTGCTTGAGTTTCTGCTCTATCTGCTCTTTTGTTAACATAGTCATCAAAACAAGAAATGTTATTGAAGGCTTATATTCTTAATGGAGCCTCGGGGGAGGATCGAACTCCCGACCTGCTGCTTACCGAACCGCAGGGGGCAAAAAGCTGGAAGTAGGCTTCGCCTACTTCAATCGGTTTACCCCTTCAGTTCAAGGGTTTTCCTGATACCCCCGGTATACGAGGCAGCCGCTCTACCAACTGAGCCACCGAGGCGCAATTAATAATTTTGTAACAAATAGCTTAAATCTTTTCAGAACACATTACAATTATGCATCAAATGACATTAAACAGCAAAATATTGTTTTCTAAACTTTTTAGATTTTCAAACATAGAAGATTTGGAAAAAAATATAATGGAACAGTATCTTGCGGAGGGGGAATCCGTCAGGCAAAAAATATATGAGAAAAAACTTTCTGATATCGAAAAATTAAAAACCCTTGCAAAAAGAATTGAATAAGGCGATACGCAC
>DAIDAN010000073.1 GCA_027310605.1 Candidatus Aenigmatarchaeota archaeon
CCGTTCCACTCTGCGATTTAAGTTTGTAATTTAAAAGCCGTTCTGTTTTTTGAGTTCGAATTGTAATGGTTCCATAATTGTTGTCGATTAGAAATGAACTTGTTTTAAATAGTTTGGTTGCGAATATTTTTCTGGCAGGAGGATAGGTTGGGCCGGTAGGCGTGGCCTGTCGCCCGAAACCGTCTTCATGCGGGAACCGAAGCCTCTGGAAGCCGGCTGGAATCTGCAAAGTCCTGTAATCCGACCGAGACAGTCGCCGTGCGAAGCGCGGCTCTGCGGGTCATGTTCCGCACTCCGGAGCGGAAGCCATAGTGAACCGGCCGAGGCTGGGAACAGTGCAAGCCTAAACCGTGATTTTCGCGTTCGGAACCAACGGGATGGAGAAGGATTGCGGGGTTCAGCTTTGCGCGTTCCCGCCCGCGACCCGGGGCGCTCCTCCTGCCAACTTTTTCTTTTCGGTAATGAGCATGCAAAAGAAAAAGCGTCGATGGAAAAAAAGAACAAAAATGCACTGATGCTGTTTTTTTCTGGCGCGGGAATTAATCCCGTTTAAATATTTAGAAAGCGAAATTATTAGCGGTGGTTTTCATCAGCAAAAAAACAGCTGCAGCGATAATGATTGTTTTCATACTCGGCGCTTTCGCGGGATACTTCTACGGCGCTTTTCAGCAGGCGCAAAGTTCGCCTGCAACAATCCCGGTACAAACAACCGGGGAGCCAGCGAAAACGCCAGCGCCTGCCACTATTGAAAGCTCCGCCACAATCAATCTTGTTGCCATTGACAACAGCGGGAACGGGGTGGCGATGCCGCTCAAGGTGCAGAAGCGCGCCGGGTACGGCGAGACTCTCATAAACATAAACAACCTCGTGTTCTGGTTCGACACGCAGCAATCAATTCAAACAGCAAGAAGCGTGGCGGAAAATATTACAGGAGTTGACGCAAGCGGGATAAACCTCGTCTATATGATAGACGCGAATGCAACGATGGTGGAAGGGCCGTCCGCGGGCGCGGCGCTCACCATCGCGACGATAGCCGCGCTTGAGAACAAATCTCCGAGCACGACTGTTATGATAACGGGAACAATAAATCCGGACGGCACGATCGGGCAGGTCGGCGGGATTCTGGAAAAAGCCGCTGCCGCAAAGCAGGCTGGCGCGAAGCTCTTTCTCGTGCCGGAAGGGCAGGGAACCGAGAACCGGCTGCAGCCCGTTGAGAACTGCACGGTGCAGGATTATTTCACATACTGCACCACAAGATACAGGCAAATCACAACCGACATCTCGAGCGCCGCGGGCATCACGATGAAGGAGGTGTCAACGATAGCGGACGCGGAGAAATATTTCTTTTCGTAAAATTACGAATCAGATGCAGGAACGCTTGTTAAGCTGCTCGCACGCAAACGATTTAACGGCCGTTCTGATTTTGTGATTTCGATTGATAATGAAAAGCCGTCCTGGTTTTGAATTTGCACGAAAATGCTGCGCATTTTCGGCGCCGCCAAAAAGCGGAGCTTTTTGTGCGCAATCCGTATCGGATTCATTCCATACCGCCTGTCAATTTTTCCCAGTTCTCCGCGTAATATCGGAATTTTTTCTCGAACTCTTCTTTCGGCGTGGGCTGCACACCGAGGGCTTTCATCTTTTCCTTCAGCGTCTCCAGCGTCTTTTCTTTTTCAGATTCCGCGCAGATTTTCTCCAATTCAACGATATATCCGTAACCTTTCGTGCAATCGACGGCGACATCGATTCCCTGCCACCTGAAGGAATGCCTTTTCCTGAGCCATTTCACTGAAACGGAAAAGCCGAGCGCAAGAAAAAGTTTTTCCAGCTTTTCGAAATCCTCCCTCGCGAATCTTATCTCAATCTCCTCCCTACCCTCATCGTGCATCTTCCCCTTCTTCATCCATATCTTCGAGAAGAAATTGTTTTTCTGTATCCGCAAATCCTCCTTCGTGTTGAAATAATATGTCTCCTGATAATCCTCGCCGAGAAATTCGCCCTCTTTCTTCAGCAGCTTGATAAGCTCAAAATATTTTTCCTCCGTGAGGAAACTGCGGACTTCGACTTCAATCTGCGGCATAATTCCGATTTGTTTTGCGGGTTAATAAGATTTTGGAATTACGAATTGAAAAAACCATTACGAATCAGTTTGCAGGAACGCTGACAAGCGCCGATAAAGAGCAGCCGAAAAGCCGTTCTGATTATGGAATTCAAGCGATAATGAATTCAATCCTTATTGTTTCTTCCCCAGAACTATCTCGATGCTCGACACATTCAGCTTCTCGCCGCTCTCGCCGTCTATTATCTCTGTCGCGATTTTTATGTCCCTGACTTCCGCGTCCCTCACGAACTTGTTCCGCACGACTTCCGCGACATCAACCGCGTGGCTTATCGCCCTGCCGCGCGCCTTCAACACCACTGTCTCCTGGTTGCGGTTGAACTGCGTGACGCAGGCGAGCACATACGACATCGCAGGCTTCTTGCCGATGAAGATTATGTTGTCGCTGTCTCCGGTTCGGCTTTGCATAAACGGCACCTCAATAAGAATTGAACTGCGCAAGGTAATAAAGATTTCCGGAAACCGCGGACGGTGCGAATCGGAACGCATCATTACGGCTTGAGTTGCAGGAACGCTGATTATACTGATAAGAAAGTGTGCCGGCAAAAGCGTTCCTCATTACGGCTTGAATTCATTCTCAAGCGGGAGCGCCGTTAGAAGCGTTTCTCAGACTCATTCAATATTGTTCAAGCCGTATCAAGTTCAATCCGTAATTCCTATTTCGGCACGCAGCAGCGCGTTTGCGCGAGGTTGTTCGAGCATTTTCTTTATACAATGTTAAGTGATTGTAAATATTAAGCCCTAAAATTATTTTTAGCAAAATATCATTATGGAATGAATTTCAGAAACGCTGCACAGATTGAAGTAGGCAAACCGATAGAAGTATGCTCCGCATACGCCAGCCAGTTTACTTC
>DAIDAN010000074.1 GCA_027310605.1 Candidatus Aenigmatarchaeota archaeon
GGCTGTGGTTGCGCACCCGCATGTCTCCACTTTAAGAAAGTTTTGGAAACAGAAATTTTCTCGCGGCTACTGGCGCGTGCTTCTTTACAAAAAGCATCCGGAAAAAATGGGGGGCGACAGCTACACGGGGAAGGAGGTGCAGTTTTCGCTTGTATTCCTTTTTGGCTTCCTGCTTTCTTTCGCCGGATTTTTTCTCGCATTATCATTCAGGAACATTGCCGCTGCGAATACACTCGCCGAGAGCGCGGTAATAAGCAACACATTGTTCTATCTCGTGAATTATCCAACGATACTTTTCATGGTTCGGAAGGAGAAGAAGATGGGCTTGTTCGCGCCCGCGCTGATGTACATCAGAACGCTGGCTTGGGGTCTTGGCTTTGCGTGGGGGCTGATAAGTCTGGTTCTGAAAAGAAAGTGATTGCAAATGAAAATAAAAATAGATAACAACACGGACTTGAACAATCTGTTTAAGTTTGTTTCAAAAGGAAAATGGGACTTGACAAAATCAGAGGAAGAAAAACTAAAAACGCTGAATAAGAAGCTTGAAAGCTTTCTTGCTGCTTGCGAAAGCGATATAAAAAAGCATATTCCAGAAATTACGGGATTTGAGTGGACTGAAAACGAGATTATCGTTTATCCGGTTTTGGAAAAATTTCTTAAAGCGCCTTCAATATCTTACCCCTTGATTCTGAAGACGAAAAAGGATTTTGACCTGATTTTGGCTGTTTTTCTGCATGAAATCATTCACCATAATCTGAACTGCAAGGATTTCAAAAAGATGTCTAAAGGAAAAACTTATGAGAAAGAAGGCGCTGAAAAATTCGGGATAGAGGATGTTGTAAATACTGTTTTATGCGAGCTTCTTGAAAGGCTTGGAAAGCACTTTCTTATACAAAAATCCCAAAAATATTTGGTTGAAACTTACGGAAAGAACAACTGGTTTGGCGTTGCAGAACTTCGAAAAAAGTGGAATCTGAAAATTCATACCCTGAAAGAAATTATGAGTGATAATAGATGAAGCCACAAAACCCAAAGCGGAAACTGAAAATCCTCGTCACTCACGAACTGTTCATGCCTGATTTTGCCGGCGGAGGCGAGAAGATTGTTTACGAATATACGAAGCGGCTTGCGGAACGCGGGCATGATGTTACCGTTCTCACGACTGGAAACCCGAAAATAAAAAATTACGAAAATATAAAAACAATCCGCCTGCCGATACCGCGCTACTCCTTCAACCTCGCGGTTACTTGGATCCTGAAGTACGGAAGGAAAGCGGACATAATCCAGGCGAACAATTACAACGCGGCGCTGCCATCGTTCATCGCCGGAAAGATTTTGCGCAAGCCAGTTGTCTGCATAGTTCACGGCGTCTACGGAAAAAAATGGGAGGAGATGCGAGGGAGAATCTTTGGGAACATATCAGCGCTTGTGGAGAAGATGCAGCTCAGACATAATTATGACAGGATTGTTTTTTACAGCGACTTCGCGCGCGAGCAGGGCTTGGAAATCGGGATTCCACGGAAGCGCAGCGAAGTCTTTTATCTCGGTTTGAATCCGAAGGAGTTCAAGCCGAAGAAAAAAGAAAAATATGTCTTGTTCGTGGGACGGCTGGAAAAGCAAAAAGGCGTTGAAAATCTTTTGCAGGTTGCGAAGCAATTACCCGAAATAAAGTTCAAGCTTGTCGGGAAAGGCGACATAGGTAAATTGAAAAAAACAGCTTCAAAAAATATTGAATTTCTCGGTCCGAAGTTCGGGAAGGAACTGCAGGAACTTTATTCTCGCGCGCTTATCTTTTGTTTGCCTTCGGTTGCGGAGACTTTCGGCTTGGTGCTGTTGGAGGCAATGGCTTCCGGCTGCGCCATCGTCTCGACCGTGCCGCTGGATTACAGGGGAGTGAAAGTGCATTACGGCGACAACGAAGCGCTGAAGCACGCGATAAGAAAATTGATGGACAACCCGAAGCTTGCGGAAAGATTGGGGAAAGAAAACGTGAAGATAGCGAAAAAATACGACTGGGAAATCTTCGTTGACAATCTGGAGAAATTGTATTGCGAGCTGCTGGGGAAGAAAAAATAGGCTTATGAAATCTTAATAGTATTGACGTTTGGAACACTTATCCACGCGCTCATCATTCCGAATCCCTTCTTGCTTATCTGGAACGGCCCAACCTTGCGCGGATTCTTGAGAAAAATGAGAAGACAGTATTTTTTGTTTTTGAATAGCTCAAAAAATTTCGGCGCATTTTCTTTTTCTATGCCAGCGTCATCTCCATATTTTTTCAGGATATCTTTTACCTTTTCAGGCATCAAGTCCGAGAATTGCAAAACGTTTTCAACTTCAGTCTTTAATGAAACAGGCTCGCCGCTGTCTTTGAAGTAAACTGTTTCGCCTGCGCGAATCCTGTCCCAAGGCGCGCGCTTCGAGCAATACCATCTTGACTCTATTTTCTTTTTGCCGGAAAGAATTTTCTGCGTCAATCCCCAACTTTTCTTCATAATCGCAATATGCTCCATTAGAATCATCTGAATCTTTCTACAAAATCTCAATCAATCTTTTCTGTTTTTCCTGTTTATCATTTTTGATTTTTTCCTTAAGCTCGATATCTCTTACGGTGTGGTCTTTCCAAGGATTATTGTTTTTATTAGAGCCGTTTCCGTTGCAGGAATAGACATAGCCGTTGTTTGAAAACGGTTTCACTTCCTTCAACTTTTTAAGCGTTATTTCAACATATTTCTTGTCATTGTCAATTCCTATGAAATTCCTTTTCAGTCTTTTTGCAGCAAGCGCTGTCGTCCCGGCGCCGATGAATGGATCGAGAATTACATCACCCTCGTCCGTGCTCATGAGTATCAGCCTCTCCAAGAGCGGCTCGGGAAGCTGGCAGGGATGATTATCCCTTCTT
>DAIDAN010000075.1 GCA_027310605.1 Candidatus Aenigmatarchaeota archaeon
ATTAACATATAGACATTGAATGAAGATAAAAACCAATAATAGAAAACAAAAGCATTTAAGCTTGCAATGCGCGGAAAGTTTTCCAAGAAAAAAATTCTTTCTTTCCCAGGCCTTTCTTTCTTGGTAATGAACTTGCAAGAAAGAAACTCCTACCAGTACTTCCTCACAATCTTGACAGCGTCCTCGCCGTGCGGCTTGTTGAACTCGCTCTCCTTCACAATCGCTATCTCCACTTCATTCGGTTTTGCCTCCTTCTCCCCGGCTTTCATCGCCTGCAGCACAAGCTTTATCGCGTCCTCCTCGCCCATGTTTTCCTTCCATCCTTTTCTCAAGACCTTCAGCGACTCGGCTGCGCCGCGCCCGATTGCCTGCGCCTTCCAGCCGTAGTAAGTCGAGGACGGGTCTACCTCAAACAGTTGCGCGCCGTTCTCGTCAACGCCGCCTATCAGCAGCGCCACGCCGTAGGGCCTGACTCCGCCGTACTGCGTGAACATCTGCATCCTGTCCGAGATGTCCTTTACCGAGCCTACCACATTTATCGGCTCGTCATAAGTTAATTTGAAAACCTGCGCCTTCACCCTCGCGTTGTCTATCAGCACTCGCCCGTCAGCCAAAAAGCCCGAGGTTGCGACGCCGAGATGGTCGTCGATCTGGTGCACCTTGTCGCTGCCCGAGTTCGTTATTCCGAGCGGCGGGATGTGGCGGATTGCGGCAAGCACCACGCCTTCCTTGAACACGACGCCGATGGAGGTCGTTCCCCTTTTCACAGCCTCACGAGCGTACTCCACCTGGAAGAGCCTTCCGTCCGGCGAGAAAGTCACGATTGCGCGGTCATATCCCATGAATTCGGGCATGGCATCCATCTTAATCACCTTATAAGAATTATTTTTTATTTGCAAAAATGTTTTTCTTTTTATTTAATTTCTATTGATAGTTTATAAAGGTTATTTCTGGTTTCAATATGGATAGATTTCATTATAAGATATAAAAGCGATTTTCCGAAAAGCGTTTTTAAACTCAAACCGTGATATTTTCTACCTTCCCCTTCACATACTCGGCAACCGTCTTTTCCTGCGGCATGAATTTCGTCCGAGCGCCCTTAATCGTGCCGGAGACGCCGAGAATTTTTATCGCGATGCGGACATCCCCTATCCGCTGAATCAGGATGAGGGCGGAGCGCACGCGCTCCACATAGTCGTGCGCGCACTTTATTATTCCCGTCTGCTTTTCCTCGCTGTAAGCGTCCTTCATAATCCAGACGCGCGCCTTCGCCGAGTCGAGCTCGCCAAGAAAATTCAGCACCGAGTTCCAGATTGCGCTGTTCAGGTCGGGGAAGATGAGCTTGCTTTCAGAAACAACCTGATAAGCGATATACCTGCATTTTTCCCGCAGCGTAGGCGGCAAAAACTTCGGCCTGCTAGTTTTCGGCTTGTCCATAAAAATCATCAATACGGTTCGAATTTATTTAACGGCCATAATTTTTTATAATATGCACGAAAAACAAAATGTTTTTCGGCTACGCCGGAAACTCCGTTTCCGCGCGTTTTTGTCGGTTCTGTTTTTGTTATCGACTTCCTTTACAAAATAAAAATATTTTCATTAAAAATAATTTAGCGGTACTCCGGTAATTTTTCATTTTGCCATTATCAAAATCAATTACGGAAAAGTTATTTTTAAATCAGTTTTCATTTCTCAATCCATTATTTCCACTCCCTTTACCGGCGCCTTGCCCGAAAGCTTCGCCTTGTTCGCCCCGATTATTTTTTCCGGAATCTCCGAAACGGTTTTTATCGCGTCGCCGAGCTCAAAGCCGAGCGCATTCGCTACCGAGGCAAGCGCGCGCGGGTCGCGAATATCCCATATCGACTGCGCAGCTGTGCAGGCTATCACCGGCGCCTTCATCTCCCGCGCAAGCCTGATGTTCTCGGCTATGTGGGAAAGTATGAAAACACGCGGCTTCCTGTATCCCGCAAGAATCTCGCGGAAGTTTATCTGTATCGCCAAGTTGTTTTCGCGCGCCTGCGCAAGGCAGAACTCGTCAAGGCCGCTGTCCGTCCTCTCCAGCTCCGGATGCGCGAGGATGTCGACCTTCGGGTTCTGGCAGGCTGCGCGGTTTATGCTGTAGTCGCCGCCGTGCACAACCATTATCTGCACCTGTTCGCGGATTTTCGAGGCGAGCCTTCCGAGCTCATTCTGGTTTTTCGGCTGCAATTCGGTGCCGGAAAAAATTTCTATCCCGGAACTTTTCCGCGCCTCTTTAATCGCGTTCTGCTGCTGCCTGAACTTCTGCATGTCCTGAAAATGGTCGCATACGGCAATCCCGCTCCAGCCGAACCTTTCCGCGGTTTTCGCCATCTCCTCGATAGAGTTCTCTCCGCTTGAAAGGTTCGTGTGCACATGCAGGTCGTAATATTTCATAATAATTGCCTGACAGTTCAATATGAATTGAATCCACAAAATAAGAACGCCGTTGAGTCGTTTATGTGGGGCAGATTAACAAGCGCAATCGCAAAAATGATTCGTAATGTTATCTGCGTTCCTATTTTTTGTTTTTCATTCCATAATGAGATTTCTCCAGAGTTGCCAACATAGAATACGCAGGACAAAGTTAAAAAGGCGCTTTATTGCGAATGAATTATTAACAAAACAGCAAAATGCACGAAAAATCTCCGATTCGCACGAAACTGAAAGTTTCGGCATGCCGAAAATTCGCAGGATTTTCGTGCACCATTGCATCTGATTTTTTATCCGGATGAACGGTTTTCGAACTATAGAATTAAAAAACAAATCAGAACTGACGAAAACGCAAAAAGAAGAAAGACACAAAGCAAAACTTAATCCTTCAGCTCAATCGAAATCTGCACGCCGTCGGGAATTTGCACGCGCATTA
>DAIDAN010000076.1 GCA_027310605.1 Candidatus Aenigmatarchaeota archaeon
GTCTCAAGCTTTGAAAAACTTTTCCTGATAAGCGCCGGCGCTTTCGCCGCGCCCCTCCTGCAGGTCTGCGTCTCATCAAAGCAGATTCCGAGCAAGTCGAAGTTCATAACAAAAACCTTTAACAAGGATGGGTTATTGCTGCTTGAGTGCAGTCAATATAACACAAGTTCCATTGCTAAACTTAAATATTTATGAAATTCAATCTGCTTATCATTAAGGACCGAACTGAAACAAACGCTGATAACGGCGCGAACCCAAACAACTTTAACGGCCGTTCTAATTATTTGAATTTGCACGAAAATGCAAAGACTGGATTGATAATTATGTCTGAAAAAACCGAAAAACAAAAAACCGAAAAAGAAAAGCCGGAGAGATATGACCCGAAAGAGGTTGAGCCGAGAATCCAGAAGTTCTGGGAAGAAAAAAAGATATTCGCCTTTGACAGGAACAGCAGGAAGCCGGTCTTCTCAATCGACACGCCGCCGCCCACGATTTCCGGAATGATTCACATGGGGCATGCAATGAGCTACAGCCAGGCTGAGTTCGTTGCGCGCTTTTGGAGGATGATGGGATGCAATGTTTTCTATCCAATGGGCTTTGACGACAACGGCCTGCCAACGGAACGATATGTGGAAAAGAAACTGAATATAAGGGCGAACACCATGCCGAGGCAGGAATTCGTAAAGCTATGCTTGGAAGAGACGAAAAAAGGCGAGGCAGAGTTCAGGAAAGTCTGGAAGGATTTGGGAATATCCGTTGATTGGTCCCTGCTTTACAGCACGATAAACCCGCTGAGCCAGAGGATTTCGCAAAAATCATTCTTGGAGCTGTATAATAAAAAAAGAATCTACCGCGCAGAGGCGCCGGTGACATGGTGCCCGCTCTGCCAGACGGCCGTGGCGCAGGCGGAGCTTGAGGACAGCGAGAGGGAATCGTTTTTCAATTACATAAGATTTGATGTGGAAGGCGGAGCGAGCATAACAATCGCGACAACAAGGCCCGAGCTTATGCCTGCCTGCGTTGCGATTTTCGTTCACCCAGATGATGAAAGGTACAAGAAGCTGATAGGAAAAAAGGCGAAGCTGCCGTTCTTCAACAGGGAAGTCCGGGTTTACGCGAACGATTCCGTTGATATGGAATTCGGAACAGGGGCTGTTTATCACTGCACATTCGGCGATGTTGATGACATTAACTGGGTAAGGAAATACAGTCTTCCGATAATCAAGGCGATGAACAGGAACGGAACCTTGAACGGGAATGCTGGCAAATACCAGGGTCTGAAGGTGGAAGAGGCAAGAAAGCAGATTATAGAAGACCTGAAGAAGGAAGGAAGGGTTGAGAAGCAGGAAAAGATTAAGCATGTTGTAAATGTCCACGAGCGCTGCGGGACTCCCGTAGAGTTCCTGATGTCAGTCCAATGGTTCATAAAAATCCTTGATATGAAGGAGAAGTTCCTCGAGCTCGGAAACCGGATAACATGGCATCCTTCCCACATGAAAGTCAGGTACGACCAATGGGTTCAAGGGCTTAACGCTGACTGGCTCATTTCGAGACAGAGATTTTTCGGCGTTCCCTTTCCGGTGTGGTTCTGCAAGAAGTGCGGCGATGTGATTCTTGCAGACGAAAAAGATTTGCCTGTTGACCCGCTCCATTCAAAGCCGAATATCTGCTCCTGCGGCTCCTCCGATTTCGAGCCGGAGAAAGATGTGATGGATACTTGGGCAACCTCCGCTATTACACCGCTGATAAACGGGAAGTGGAAGGAGAAGGATTCGATAATGGAAAAAATCTATCCTATGTCGCTGAGGCCGCAGGCGCACGACATAATCAGGACCTGGACATTCTACACGATTGCGAAATGCTTTCTTCACACCGGCGAAGTTCCCTGGAAAACCGTGATGATATCGGGGCACGGGCTTGATCCGCAGGGGAAGAAGATGTCAAAGTCAAAGGGAAACATAGTCGAGCCATTGCCGATAAAGGAAAAATATTCCGCTGACGCGCTGAGGTTCTGGTCGTCTTCCGCCAACTTGGGGGAAGATTTTCCTTACCAGGAAAAGGATGTAGCGACAGGGCAGAAGCTCCTGACAAAGCTTTGGAACGCGTCAAAGCTTGCAGGGCCGAACCTTTCCGGCAAGAAACCGAAGGAATTGAAAGTGATGGACAGGTGGCTTTTGAGCAGATTGATGAAGCTTGTGAAATTTTCAACAGAGCATTTCAAGACATGCGAGTATGGAAGGGCGAAGGCCGAGACCGAGATATTTTTCTGGCATGAGTTCGCTGACAATTATCTTGAGATGGTGAAATACAGGCTGTACGAGGGCGGGGACGAATCAGTGAAATACACTCTTTACACTTCCCTGCTTACCTTGCTGAAGCTTTTCGCCCCGATAATCCCGCACATAACAGAGGAGCTTTACCAGATTTATTTCAGGGAAACGGAGAAGGATGTTTCCATTCATATTTCAAAATGGCCTGAGTTTGATGAAAAAATGATTGACGAAAATGCCGAGGAAACCGGCGAGCTCGCGAAGCAGGTAATCTCTGCGCTGCGCCAATACAAGAGCTCCAACAAGCTCGCGCTGAACACGGAACTGAAGAAAGTTACCATTGACTGCGACAGCGAAACGAGAAAAAAGATTGAGCAGGTTGAGCCTGACATAAAGGGAACGATGAAGGTGAAAGAAATAGCGTACGGGAAAGCGGGCGGGATAACTGTTAATGAGAAGATTAGGATGGATGTGGTGCAATAAGTTAGTGACCACAATTCTATTTTTTCTTTTTTGTGGACACCTGTCTTAATGTTTTCTTATACTGCTTTATCAGGAAGAGTATCGTAGGCTTCAGG
>DAIDAN010000077.1 GCA_027310605.1 Candidatus Aenigmatarchaeota archaeon
CTCATTTGGTGATTGTAAATATTAAGCCCCCAGAGTGTTTTCAGTAAAATATCATTACGGAATGAATTTGCAGGAACGCTTCAAAAAGCGTTTCGCACGCCATAACAAGTGTTTTCACATTATTTGGTGATTCAAGTCATAATGTTTGTTTTTTTGTTGGGGGTGTATTATTGATAATCACCATGATTTTATTATGAAATGATTTTGTTTCTCATCATTAACCTACTGAATTACAGTCGCGTTAACAATCGAGACCGAGCCTGTGCCGCCGGTCACGAACTCAATCCTGTTCGAGCCTGTGTAAAGCTGGTCCTTGGTAAGCGTGATGTTGTAGGAGTTTCCCTCCTGCAGGATTCCCTGCGGGATTATGCTGTGCGCGCCGCCCGCGCCGTCCGTTACCTTGACAAGAATGCTTATCACATTTCCGGTTATCTTCTGTATGCCGAAACCCAGCGTGGCGTTTGTGAAGCTCGAATACTGGTCGCCCGTGAGATTGTAATACAGAGCCTGCGTCCTGAAAACCGGCTGGTAGAAAAGCAGGACTTCCGCGGAAGAGATGTCATAACTCGCGCCTTTTTCAGCAAGGAACTCGGCAGTGTTTGTCTTCCCGAGGTTTATGTCCGATGCCGGGAAGTCAGCTATCGCAATCCTTGTGTCGTTCCCGCGGTAAACTTCGTTGCCGTTAACCCTTGCTATCAGGTTGCCTGAGCCTTCCTTTTTTGATATCACGAGCACGAGCCTTGCCTGCGAGATGCTCTGGATTCCGCTGTCCGCGACGAAGTCGAAGCTGCTCGAGTTCAGGCTGAAATAATTCAGAAGCAAGTCAGCATCAAACTTGTAAACGGTTGGCGCCCAAATCCTCCAGGAGCTGCTCGAAGCCTCTATCTGCAGGATGTTGCCGGAAAGCTTGAGCGCGCTCGCATTCAGCTGTACCTCCAGTCTTCCCGGCAGGGAATAATTGTTGAAAACAGTGTTCCCGTTCAGGACAACGACAAGATTGCCGTAGAGGTTCGTGTCCGTCACATTCAGCTTTATTCTCGCTGACTGCAAGTCCTGCGATGGCGCATCGAAACTGATTTCCCTGTCAACCCTGCCGAAGACTCCGTTCTCGACAGACGAGTTTCTCAGGCTCGCGACCGGCTTCTCCCCGCTTTCGAAACTCACCGAAAAACTGTTAGCTATCGGGATGTCCCTCATTCCCTGCTGCGGATAGCCGACTATCCCTGACACGGGCGGAGGCAAAGGCGCTTCCTCTTCTCCGACGCCGGCACCCCTCTGCGGGGCAGGGCCGATTTGCAGCCCGCCGAAGAGCAGGAATAGCGCCGCGAGAATTATGAATCCCGCTGCAAGCACGGGAAGAAAATCGCTCATAAGAACCGATAATTATTGGAAAAATAAGAATAAAAAGCTGATTACGGTTGTTTGAAGAAATGGTAAATATTCTCATATCTGCGCTTTAAAAAATACTTAAATTGTTCCTTTTTCAAAAAAATGTATGCAGAAAAAGATTGAATTCTACGAGTCTGAAGCAGAAATGGAAAAAGCTTCTAGAACCGTCTTGCATAAAACAGCCGAATACGCTGCGAAAGAAATTAAGAAATCGGACAAGGTTCTGGATGTCCTGACCGGATATGCAAACTTTCTCATACAAATAGAAAAAATCAGGAAGATGAAAATTACGGGAATTGACAATTCAAATTTTATAATAAGCGCAGCAAAAAAGAACATAAGGAAAAACGGCTTGTCTGATTTGATAGAAATAAAAAAAGCGGATGCAAAAAATATGCCGTTTCCAGACAATTATTTTGATGCTGCCGTTAATTATATGGGTTGGGGAGATGTGGCGCTGACTTGCGGAAAATTGGGAATAAGAAAAATCATAAAAGAAATTGCAAGGGTGCTGAAGCCAAACGGAAAAATAATGATTTCATTCCCGCTCGTTGTGGAAAAGCCGAAAAATCAGATTGAAATTACTGATGAAAAAATCCAAATTTATCTCTACGGTAGAAAGAGGCACTATCCGAAACGGTTCTTCATAAAAGAACTGAAAGATAATGGAATAAAACTAACAAGCAGCAAACTTTTTCTATATCCAGACAAGAGGGTAAGTCTTGAAATGTCCGAGAAAATTTTGAAGCCTCATCAGAAAGAGGTACGGAAAGAATTCGGAATAAAATCAAAAAGTTATGAGGATGTTTATAAAAAGTTTGGAAAATTCATTGAACGATACGGATATGGCGGAGGAAATGGAATCGTTGTTCTTGTTGGGCAAAAAGCAAGATAGCGCAATATTCTATTTTATACTTATTCTTTCAATAAGTTATTATGAAATCCTCTTTCGACTTGAAGCACGGAATCGGAAAGATAACGCCCGAGAACATGGAGGATGTTTATCTTCTGTCAAGCATAATCACGCCGGGCTCGCTCCTGACAGCGCGCACCATAAGGAGCAGGGAAATCCGCCGCGGCGAAGAGAAGGTGAAGGGGAAAAAAGAATCGATTGTGCTGACTGTATCCGTTGAAAAGGTTGAGTTTAACGAGGAGAAAGGCTTGCGCGTTGGCGGGAAAATAATCCGCGGGCCTGAAGACTTGGAGCGCGGATACCATTCGATAGAGATTGCGCCGAACGATTTCATCATGCTGGAAAAGCAATGGAGAAGCTGGGAAGTTGACAAGATAAAAAAAGCAGAGAAGAAGGCGGAGAAAGTCATGGTCTGCGTTCTGGACGAGACTGAAGCCGACATCTGGCTGGTGCAGGAGCGCGCGAAACATCTCGTGCATTTTGTTTGCTCGCTCGGAAAAAAATCAGGATTGTCAACAAAGCCGCAGTATTACTC
>DAIDAN010000078.1 GCA_027310605.1 Candidatus Aenigmatarchaeota archaeon
CCCGAGATTATCGAGCTGAAGGAAATGCTTTCCTCGCTCGGGATAACGCGCGAGCAACTGGTGCTGATAGGGATGTTGGTCGGCACGGATTTCAATCCGGGAATAAGAGGCTACGGGCCGAAGCGCGCGCTGGAGCTCGTGAAACAGGAAAAGACTTTCGGGAAAGTTTTCAAGAAGGCGGAGTGGAACTCGGAGGTGCCGCCGGAAACGGTTTATGATTTCTTTCTGAACCCGGTTGTGGAAAAGAAGGTTGACATAAAATTCGGCGCGCCGAAATCCGAGAAGCTTCTGCACTTTCTTTGCGATGAGTTCGAGTTCTCGCGCGAGCGCATTGAAAAAGTTGTCAAGGCTCTTGAGCAGAAGCCGAAAGGATTAGATATATGGATGGGAAAATGAAAAACAATATGGAATGATTTCTGGAACGTTTTATCGGGTGATATCATCTCATATAATTCCATATTGAAAAAAATCGAATTGGCGCATCTGTAATTCAATCCATATTGTAAAAACAGAAAAAATAAAAATTGAATAAAAGAATTAGAACAAGAAAAACAAAATTAAAAACCCTAGTGGCTCCTGAAATATTCCTCGAACGCCGCGGATGCCTTGTGGTCAAGATGGTGCAGTTCCGCTATGACCATCTCACCTATTTCCGTTGTCGTTATCCCGTCCTTTACTTTTTTCGCAACCGCGTTCGCCACCTTTTTCGCTACCGCATCGCTCGCGCCCGCCTTCTTGCAGCCGCTCGCAATCTTGCTCTTGTCAAACGCCTGCGAAGACCCGTCTTTTTTCACGACATTCATAAAATCACCTTTTTGGTTTAGTCTGCAGAATCTGAATTATGGATTGAACTCATATCTTAACGGCCGTCAAAGCTGTTCGTATGAACGCGCCATTATCGGCATATCTTCTTTCAGTTCATTCCGTATTCTGAAAAATTATTCAGGGAAGCGGCTTATAAAGAAAAGAGGGTATTTAAAGCGCATTTCATCCTGTCATCTTCTCGTAGTGTTCATAAGCGGAAGCGGCTTTCCTGTCAATCTTGCGAAGCTTCTTGATTATCATTTTTCTTATCTCGCTCGTCGGGATGTTCAGGTAAAGATTCTTCCCAACCTCATCTGCGACTTTTTTCGCCTCCTTCTCCGGCACGCCCGCGGCGATGCAGCACCTCGCTATTTTCTCCGGGTCGAACATCTCGAGCCTGCCGCCGCGCTTTTCAACATTGTACATAATGATAATTTGTTTCGCAAGGTTATAAAAAGAAAAAATAATTTGAGCAAGAAAGCGTTTTCTGCGATTCTGATTTTTTTATTGGATTTTTTCAATCAGAAAACCGTTTCCGAAAAAATAAAAAATAAAAATCAGTTACGACGGTTTTTCTTTTTAAAACTTTTATTATTTTTCTTATCAAATGTTTTACTCTTCAAACCCCTCTTTTCCGCGCAGCGGCACGAACGCGAAATAGCTCGGCAGTTCTTCGGATAAAAAACCTTTCCGCGTTCTTTTGATAACAGTCATTTTTTGCGCATACCTGCTCCCTACCGGCACCACAAGCCTCCCGCCGGTTTTCAGCTGGTTTTTCAGGGCTTCCGGTATTGCCGGCGCCGCCGCGGTTATGATAATCCTGTCGAACGGCTTTTCTTTTTCCAGGCCGAGCGAGCCGTTGCCGACAATTACAAAAACATTTTTTATATTTAATTTTTCAATATTTTTTTTCGCGGACTCCGCAAGGTCTGGGATTATTTCCATCGTGAAGATTTTTCCTCTCCTTCCAACCAGTCTGGAGAGCAGCGCGGATTGCCAGCCGCTTCCTGTCCCTATCTCCAGTATTTTCTGCCCGGACTTCGTCCCCAAAAACTGGGTCATTATCGCGACAGTCGAGGGCTGAGAGATTGTCTGCCCGCGCCCGATATGCAGAGGATAATCCTTGTATGCGGATTTCTGCAAATCCTCAGGCACGAAAAGATGCCGCGGGGTTTTCAGCAGCGCCTTTTCAAGGGCTTTCGATTTAAGCACTCCCGTTTTCTTCAGATAGTTGACGAGCTCAACATTTTCCTGTTCGAACATAGGATTCACTTCTTAATTTTTTTCTGCGTTTCTTTCGCGGCGCATACTTTATATTCGTGTTTCCATTATTAATAATATATGTTCTGCATTAAGCAGCAGGCGTGCTCTGCGTTTGTGCGAACTGTTAAAGTGATTTAATTATGCCAGGCCTGAACTCCACGGTGAACAGGATAAAAAACCTGAAGATACAGGGCGCGGAGAACATTGCCGAGGCTGCGGTGCTTGCCTGGAAAAAAGCGAAGGACAAGAAAATCGCGGAGAAAAAACTCATAGCGGCGAGGCCCACGGAGCCCATGCTCAGGAACGCGATGAGATACCTCAGGCTGTACGGAAACCCTAAGGAACTTCTCGCGAAGCTTGCGATTGACAGGAAAAAAATCTCCGAATTCGGCGCGAACAGGATAAAAAATAATTCTACAATTTTCACGCATTGCCATTCCTCTTCCGTCGTTTCTGTCCTCCAAAAGGCAAAATCGCAGGGAAAGAAATTCAGGGTTATGAACACCGAGACCAGGCCTTCGGTGCAGGGAAAAATAACAGCGGCGCAGCTTGCGAGGCTGAAGATTCCCGTGACTTTTTTTGTTGATTCCGCAGCGAGGCTTGCTATCATTGAATCCGACTTGATGCTGATAGGCGCGGACGCAATCACCTCCGAAGGCTCGGTGATAAACAAGATAGGAAGCGGAATGCTCGCGGAGA
>DAIDAN010000079.1 GCA_027310605.1 Candidatus Aenigmatarchaeota archaeon
GACGGAATGCTTTGGGACGCGTCCGCCATCTATACCGCCTATCCCGAATATTTGAACCTGATGGTCCTGCTTTGCTTGGATTTCATAGAGATTGCGCAGCGCGAGGGCAGGCCTCCGCTCTACACTTCCAAGGGCGTGAAAGAGGCTGTGAAGCATGCGGTCACGCTGGAATACGGGGAAGTTTCCGACATAACCCCTGACATGAGGCTGACGCTTGAAAACGCGGGGCACCTTCTCGGAAGCTCGGTTGTGCATGTGCATATCGGCAACGGCATGCACAACATAGCATACACAGGCGACCTGAAGTTTGACAGGACAGCGCTTTTCGAGCCTGCTTCAGCGGATTTCGCGCGCGTGGAAACTTTCATAACCGAAAGCACTTACGGAGCGGAAACCGACATCCAGCCGCCGCGCGCTGTTGCGGAATCGAATCTGGTAAAGAGCGTGAAAAAAGTGATGGAGCGCAGGGGCAAGGTGCTGATACCCGCGTTCGCGGTCGAGCGCGCGCAGGATGTGATGGCAATCCTCGCCGAGAACGGCTTGGAGCAGCCTGTGTATCTTGACGGAATGCTTTGGGACGCGTCCGCCATCTATACCGCCTATCCCGAATATTTGAGCCGCGAGATGCAGCAGATGATTTTCAGGGAGGGCTTCAACCCTTTCACTTCCGAGATTTTCAAGCGCGTTGGTTCAGCTACAGAGAGGAAGGCTGTTATCGACAGCTCCGAGCCTTGCGTGATAATCGCGACAAGCGGAATGTTGTCAGGCGGACCTGCAATGGAATATCTGAAACAATTGGCTGACAGCGAAAAAAATATGCTGATGTTCGTGGGCTACCAGGCCGAGGGAACGCTCGGAAGAAAAGTTCAGAAAGGCTGGAAGGAAATTCCCGTGACGGAGAACGGCAAAAGCGTTTCCCTTCCGATAAGGCTGGAAATCGCGACAGTGGAGGGGCTTTCCGGGCACAGCGACCGGAAACAACTGATAAATTACATCTACAGGCTGCGCCAGAAACCGGAGCGCATCGTGTGCTGTCATGGCGAGACTTCCAAATGTTTGGAGCTTGCGCGCGACCTGCACCAGATTTTCAGGTGCGAGACGATCGCGCCGAAGCTGCTCGAGACGGTGAGGGTGAGGTAGAATAGGTTCTTCCAACAGGGAAATCTTTATATATTATTTCCCTCCATATAATACTTTACATACTTGCTTTAACAAGCATATGCAATTGCTGCTCGAGGCAGTTTTTTATGATAGCCAAAAACGTATGGGGAGAAATAGTAAAAGACTTTCAGGAGCGGAATATTCCTGAAATTATTGAAAGGGAGGCGGAATATCCTACAGGAACTCCGTTGAAGCGCGCCGTTGTTTTTGTCGGTCCGAGAAGATGCGGCAAGACATATTCCATGTTTCAATTGATGAAAAAACTCTTGAAGGTCGGCGTGCAGAAGAAAAATATGCTGTATGTGAACTTCGAGGACAGCAGGCTTTCCGGGGCGAAGCTGGATGATTTGAACGGCCTGCTTGAAGCCTTTTTTGAGATATATCCGGAAAACAAAACCCGAAAATCGTACTTTTTTCTGGATGAAATCCAGACAATAGAAAGATGGGAAATGTTTGCAAGGCGGCTGATTGACAGTGAAAATGTCCAGCTTTTCATAACGGGCTCGTCTTCAAAATTGATGAGCAAGGAGATTGCCACAAGCATGAGGGGGAGAAGCCTCACATACAGGGTCTTTCCTTTCTCCTTCAGGGAGTTCTTGTCCGCAAACGGAATAAAATACGGCAAATATCTTTCCGGTGCGGAAAAGGCAAAGCTGCTGAACAGGCTGCGGGAATACATGGAATATGGAGGCTACCCGGAAACAATAGTCTATAAGGAAGAGAGGGAAAGAATACTCTCGGAAATAATGGATGTTACGATTTACAGGGATATTGTAGAAAGGTACAAGGTAAAGAATCCTAAAATTCTGCGCGTATTTTTCGCAGCGCTTTTCAATTCAAAGGAATTCTCCGTTCACAAATTTTTCAACTTTCTCAAGTCGCAGGGAATGAAAATAAGCAAGAACAGCCTTTACAATTATCTGGAATATTTTCGCGATTCCCTCATAGTCTATCCCTTGAGGAAATTTTCCTACTCCTACAAAGAGGCGGAATCAAGCATTCCAAAAATATATTTTGTGGATAACGGCCTTTTGCGTCTCCAAGGAATAAGGGAAAACGGGAGGCTTATGGAGAATCTGGTTTTTACAGAGCTTGAAAGAAAATGGGGCAACAGGATTTTTTATTATAAATCTCTTGACGGAAAGGAAGTGGATTTTCTCATAAAGGAAGGCGCCAAAATCAGGCAGCTTATTCAGGCGTGCTATGACATATCGGATTTCAATACAAAGGAGCGCGAACTGGGCGCGCTGCTGAAAGCTTCGGAAGAGCTGAAATGCAAAAACCTGCTTGTCATAACCTGGGATTATGAAGGCTCCGAGAAAAAAGGCGGAAAGAAAATAGTTTATGTTCCGCTGTGGAAATGGCTGCTGGAAAAATGATTTTTCAGGCTCTGTAGAAATCCCATTATGGATTGGTTTGAATAAAGGAACGCTGATAAAAACTTTCGTATCAAGCGGCTTTAACGGCCGTTCTGATTATGGATGTTCAATCGTTATCAAGATTTCTACAGAGCCGAATTTTCAAAAATCTTTATTAATCCGCTTCCCTAAAAGCAATTCGGTTGATATGCATGC
>DAIDAN010000007.1 GCA_027310605.1 Candidatus Aenigmatarchaeota archaeon
ATGTTACTGTCGATTCCGTATCTGGAAAAATCATAGCGCGCGTCTCCGATGTGATAAAGACGAACAGGTATTTCGAGCGCGCGGAAAGCGTGCGCGAGTTCGAGCGCTCCGGCAAGCCCGTGGGCGACACCTTCCCCGCGGAAAGATGGGAATATGTTGTCGCGCAGGCGGCCGCGCTCGGAGTTTACAATAATGGGCATCTTTCGCGCAGCGCGTTTCCCGCGTCCCCGGGAAGCAAGGTTTTTCCCGCGGACAGCAGGCTGCTGGAAAATTTTTTCGGGCTTGACTTGGAGAAGGGGTTGCGCATCGGCACTGTGGAGAATCACGACATCGAAGTCAGGCTAAACATGACAAGGCTGCTGCAAAAGCATCTCGCGATACTTGCGATGAGCGGAGCCGGAAAGAGCTATCTCGCTTCCGTGCTGTTCGAGGAGCTTCTCAACAGGAAAAAGGAGCACGGCCAGATGGCTGTGATAGTGATAGACACGCACGGCGAGTACATCGGTTTCGCGGAAGACAGGAATTTCATGGACAGGAGCGATGTTATCGTTGGCGACGAGTTCAGGATAAGCGTGCCTTCCCTCTCTTCCGGAATGCTTTCCGAATTCATGCCTGCGATGACCGCGGTGCAGAAGAGGGAGCTCGGAAAGCTTTTATCCGCTCTGCGCGAGGAGAAAAAGGGGAAGACTTATGACATGAAGGACTTGCTGGAATTCTTGGAGAATTCGGAAATAAAATCCGCGACTAAGGACATCCTTTACACTTTCCTGCTCGAGCTGGAAGGCACGAAAATGTTTTCGAGTTATGACAACCCTCCTCTGGAAAAGCTTGCGAAAGCAGGACACCTCACGGTTCTTGACATCTCAGACATGACAAGCCAGCGCGAAAAGCAGATTCTCGCGACTTACATCGCGAAAAAACTTTTCGAGGCGCGGCGCGCTGGAGAGATACCTCCATTCCTTCTTGTCGCGGAGGAGGCGCACAACTTCGCGCCCGAAGGCGCCCGGCGCGAGGCTGCAATAAGCAGGAACATAATCGAAAAAATCGCGCGCGAGGGAAGGAAGTTCCACGCCTGCCTCTGCCTGATTTCGCAGCGCCCCGTGAACCTGAGCACAACAGCGCTGTCCCAGTGCAACACGCACATAATCCTGCGCGTCACGAACCCGTACGACCTCGATCACATAAGCAGGACTTCCGAGGGGTTGACGGGCGAGGTTATGAAAAGCGTTTCCTCCCTGCGCGTTGGGGAGGCGATAGTCGTCGGCGAAGCCGTGAATTTTCCGCTTTTCATAAAGGTGCGCGAGCGCGTTAGCAGGAAAAACGAGCGCGGCATTCCGCTGGAGCAGGCCGCGATAGAATTTGAAAACAATTCGGAAAAGAAGAGGGAGGATGCGGAGGCGTTCATGTAAACTTTTTTTACGCGAAGGTTCGCAACAGCTATTTTATCGCTGCTTCGCAGTGCAATATTGCTGTTGCTCACTCGAAGAAAAAAGTTTAATCAAAAATCAGGAACGCAGATAGAATTGCGAACCCTTGCAGATATGCTGATAGAAGCCGCGGCAGTGAAGCGCTTTGACTGCCGTACTTATGACTTGGTTCATTCCATATCGTATTGGCGGACAATTATTTTGTGTGAAGGAATATAAATATCTTTCTCCGCTTCACACGGCGATTTTCTGACTTAAATATTTGATTCTTCAATTATTGTTTGCGGCTGCTGGAAAGCAGGACAGATAAGTATATATACTTTTAGGTAGTAATAATATAATGATAATTATGCAGCATGAAGGATACTATAATAAATCAAGAACTAAAGAGTTCAGCCCTTTTCAATCAAGCAAATATTATAGCAAAAAAATATTGCCCCAAAACGGAAACAGTGATGCGGAACAGGCTGCAAAACGGATTGTAGGAGCTTTGGTCGTACAAAAAATTGTCGGCGAATATAATGAAAAAGGGAATATACCGGAAGGCGGTCAGTCTCTTGAATTATTTATAAATGATAGAAAAGAAAAAAATGCAATGTATGCGTAAAAACTGCGAGGTGGTGCGGATGGCTAATAATGGTATGGCTTTGTACATATCAACAATAAGGGCTAATATGAATGAATTGGGCGAAATTGTCGGCGGTGAGGGCAAAAACGCAGCAGATTATATTTCCAAGACGGTATCCATAATTCCTACTCTGGAAAGATCTAAAGCAAAGAAAAAAATTGAAAATCTTGAGGTAGAATTAACAAACATAGATTCAATAGAAGTCAAGCCAAGCGATGAGAGATTGTTTGAAGAAACATACCAAGCCTTAGAGAACCTTCGCAAATTAGTTTGAGAAAAATAAAAGATATTTAAGGTGATATGAATGGTTGGCGGTGAAAGTGAAGGAGTTATCGTAATTCCTTCAAAAAATTCGGACAGGTATAAAGATAAAGAACTGAAAGCCGCAGGGCTTGCATTGGCGGCAACCTATTTCTTAAAAGATGAAGATGTTGGTTCTGAATTGGTGGAAGACACCATTGGAGACTTGAAATATCCGCGACATTATAAACATGATGTAAAAAAGACCCTACCTTTAATGAGTAGACCAATCATAATTCTTAAAAGAGGTAGAATTGAAACGCCAGCAAGAGGATTTGTCCCGTCAGAACCGGAAATCGAAGAGGAAGTATCTCCATATACAAATGGGATAATAGAAGCAAATGAAGATTGGTAATTTTTTCTTTTTCACCCTTCCACCTTCACAACATTCGTGAAACCCTCCTTCTCCTTTTCCATCCTGTAAAGCCGGCCGGAGACCGCGGCTTCCAGAGACGGGTCGTGTGTTATCAAAAAGATTTGCTCAACGAATTCTGTTATATTGTCGCGCAAGACATTCGCAAGCTCCGCAACCGCTTTCTCGTCCAGATTGTGCGTGGGCTCGTCAAGCACGAGCCACCTCAGCTGCGGCGCAAGCACGAGCGCGAACGCGATGCGCAGCGCCAGGCACGCTATCGACCTTTCTCCGCCGGAAACATTGTCTATCGGAGTCCAGCCGTTCTTATCCTGCAACTGCAGGACATAGTCGCCGTCCACAGCCATCCGAACGGAGGAAAAGTCCGTGTAGGGATAAAGGTTTTCCCAAACCATATGCATCGCGCTGTTTATCGCTCCAATAAAATCCTTTCGCAATTGCTCCTGCGATGCCTCGAGCCCGCGCTGCAGCAATTGCAGCTGCTGCTCCATCGCCGACGCCTTCCTTATCTCAAGCCCCAGCCCTTCCGCAATCCTTTTCGAAGCTTCCGCCTTTTCCAGCATCCTGCGCTTGTCCGAAATCATTTCCTTTATGTAAGAAAGCCTTGCCTCGGTTGATTTCTCCCTCCCTATCGCGGCTTCCATCTTCCCGCGCGCTTCATCCAATGCGGATTCTGAACAAAGATTCGCGGATTGCGAAAGTCTTGCTTTCAGCAACCCCGTCTCCGAAATATTTTTCTCAAGAAGCCTGCGCTTCTCCTCCATTTCCTTCCGCTTCAGCGCCGCGGCTTTTGCGGATTCGTATTCGCGCACAAGATTCTCGAACTCCGGCTGGAGCTTGGCAGCGCGCTTTTCAATCCCATCCAGCACATCCTCAGCGCGCGATATTTCTTTTGACAGCATCTCCATTCTTTGCCTTGCCTCCTCAATATCGGATTCAGGATTCCCTATTTCTTTTTCCCTTGCCTCGGCTATCCTTAACTCGGAAATCTTTTTCTCAAGATTGTTCTTCTCCGCTAAAAGTTTTTTCATCAAGAGTTCGGTTTCGATAATCCTTGTTTTGAGGCTTTCCATCTTTTTTTCCGAGTTCGCGACGAGTTCCAGCTTCTTCCCTTCGGATAAATCGTGCCCGCAGACAATACAGCGGCTGTCAGCAGAGGACAGCCCTTCCATCGCCAGCTTACACTCCCTTATCCCGCTCTCCGCTGAAACGATGCCTGCCGCGCCTGCCTTGAGCTCCCGGGAAACGCAGTCCAGCTCGGACGAAAGCTTTTGCAGCCTGTCGCCGGAAAGGAGCGCCTCAAGCTTTTCCTTTTCCTTCTCCAATTCCTCCGCGCGCGCGAGCTTCGCGGATTCCGCGCCCATCCCTATCTTTTTTGCCAGAAGAAGCTCCCTCTTCTCCCTGGTTTGCGAATCAGCTTTATTCATCTCCTCCTTGAGCGCATTCATCTTTTTTTCCAATTCTTCAGCATCCGCCTTAATCGCGCAATGTTTCTCCAAAACGGAGATGTCGCGCCCGAGCTGCAGGTTCAGGCTCTCCAGCGACGAGAGTTTCTGCTTCAGCGCGTAAAACTCCTCCCTCGCCTTCTCAAGCTTCGCGATTTCCCCCTTCAGGGAATTTTTTTCAACAGCTGCCTTTTCGGATTCCTTCGCGAGCAGCGCGCTTTCATCCTCCTTGACCCCGATGTCTTTTTTCAGCGCAATCATTTCAGAATTTATTTCATCCTCCTTCAAACCTTCAAGCAGCTTTTCCTTCTGCTCCCTCGAAAAGGAGAACTTGTTCTCGAGCGCGACCGCCGAAGCCCTTGCGGACTCGAACCTGTCAAGCCTGAGAAGCTCGTCAATCCTTTTCATCCTCTGCCCCTTCGGAATGGTGAGGAAAATGTCAAGCTGGTTCTGCTCCGAATAGACCGCCCTTGTAAACAAGTCATAATCAACTTTCAGAATTCTTTCCACCTCCTCGGTTACCTTCTGGGATTGCGTCTCGACAAGCTTTCCGTTCCTGCGCAGTTCCGCGCCCGTGCTTTTTCCTTTTTCTATCCTTCTTTTCACGGAGCAGGAATCCCCGTTTGAATCGAACTCGACTTTCACTTCCGCGAACCTCTGCTGCTTGGGTTTTTTCATCACCATGTCTTCCAGCCTTATCTTCTTCTGCTGGAGCTGCGGGAATGCGCCGAACAAGCCGAAGCAGATCGCGTCAAGCACGCTGCTCTTTCCCGAGCCCATCCTTCCGATAAGGCAGTTCGTGCCTTCCGAGAATTCCAGCTCGCTGTTCAGGTGCGAGCGCCAGTTGGTCAGGGAAACGCGGGTTATCATCAGATTACCTTTAACAAGAATGAATTATAGCTGCTTGAGTGCAGTCTATATCAGAAGAAAATAGGGGTGAAAGTATAAATCGTTTGTGCGTTGTTTTTGTTTTGCATAATTATGAATTGCATTCAGAATCAGAGCGGCTATCTCATTACGAATTCAATTCACAAAATCAGGACGGCTGTTGCAATATGCACGAAAATGCATAATAAGCGCATTTGAACTGATTCGTATCGCTGCATGAAGATTTAAATATCTGCTTTTGCAACTTATTTACGATATTATCCGAGCCTTCTAAAAGGGAGGTATCGGAACCGCAGGTTCTGATTTTTATGACATCCAACCGCGCGATAGGGTTCTGGGTTGTCGGGGCGGTATGCGTGTTTCTCGGCGCGCTCATAGCGGGCGCGGTAGACCCTTCGGTTCTCGGCGCGACCTTGGGAACGACGCTCATCGCCTACATAATTTCCTTCGTGCTTATTCTCATCGGCGGAATGTTCTGGATTTCGGTGGCGACGGCGATTCACGAGGGGGAGTAAGTTATCACGGCCATTCTAAATATCTTTGCTTTATCCTACCAGAATTATGAAAACAATTACGAATCAGCAGGAGTTGCGCTGATAAGATTGTTCGCCTGATTATTTACAGCCGAAAAGCGCTCCTGCAAATCAAGTCGCAATGAGCAAATCTATTTTTCAAAATCATTCCATATCAAATTCAAGTCATATTGTCAAGCCATCCCCGCCACTTTCGTGAACCCTTTCATCTCCTTCCTCGCTTTTTTCTCCCAGCAGGTCAGGCAGTGGTTGAGATAGTCGATTTCGTGCGAGATTCCGCGGACCGGGTAAAGCAGGACCGCGCGCTTGAAAACATCCTTCGCGGGAAGGATTTTTCTCGATTTGATCCGCTCCTCCCTTATCTTCGGGATCAGGAACGCGGAAAAAATGCCGCGCAAGGCAAACGATATGACGAATACGAACCCTATCGCGGAAAGCCAGAGAAATCCGGAACCGAAAAAATAGACGAGCGCGCCGCCGGCTGCGGAGCCTGCCGCCACCGCGAGCCCGTCGAAGAACTGGTAGTTCGCGATGAAAAGCGGCCGCTTGAGCGGCGGGGACGAATCGAGAAGGAAATTGAAAATCATCTGGTCGAGCCCCGCCCAGGCGAAGCTCGAAAAAATGTTCGCAAGAACCAGCATCGGAATATTGCGCGAGAAAACGAAAATGAGCGGAACGAGGCTCGCGAGCGCGCTGCAGATCGCCATCACAGCCCTGTCGCCGTACCTGTCCGCAAGCCTTCCCCAATACCTGTAGGGAAGTATCGCAGCCAGCAACGAGGCCGCGGAAATGATTGCAAACCAATAATATCCGACCTTAATCTCGCTTATCATGTAGACCGTGAAGAACGGCGCCGCAAGATACACGGAAAAGTCGAACATCATCGCATAAATCATGAAGTGCCTGAAATTCGTCTTTTTCATGGAGGAGAGGAATTCGAAAACATTCAGCGGTATCCTGTGGTTTCTGTGAAACCCCTGCGGGACTTTCGCCTCCGGCATTTTCAGGAGATAGTGCAATCCGACAATATACAGAAGAAGCGCCGCCGTGAAAATGATAACGAAGCCCGCGAGCGTGTCCGAAAGCCCGAGCAGCCAGCCCGCTGCAAGAACAGCGATGAAAGACGACACCCCTATGAGCATGTTCCTCCTGCCGAAATATGTTCCGCGGATTTTCTCCGGGACTATGTCACCTATCCAAGAAGCCCAGCCTATCCTCGAGAAGCTTGCCGCTGCAGCGGAAACGCTGACGAAAATGAGGATAAGGTAGAACGCGCTCAAGCCGTTAAGGAACGCGGCAAATATCACGGGAATCCAAGCGAGCCGCGCAACAAGATAGCCTGCCCTGCAGATTTTCTTCCTGCTCTCCATGTGCCTGATGGCGCTTCCCGCGAGAGGCAGGAGCACGGTTGAGAAGAACTGCGGCAGCGCCGTGAGAAGCCCGATTTGCGCAGCGCTTGCTCCGAGCGCGAGCGCGTACGGCGTGAGATAAGTGCTTGTTATTCCCGCGGCCGCGCCCGTCGCGGTCCCGTCCCTTATGCTGTTTTTCAGCCCGCTTCTCACCTGTTTCCTGTCGAGCTTTTGCTGCTTCATATGGAAAGAAATTGGCTGGAGGGTTTATAAAAATTAAGATTCTTTTAGCAAAAAATCATATTGTTGTCCTGAATCGTCTGTTTGGAATTCAAATTTATATCCTTTAATGTGTTTCTTAACATCTTTTAGGGCGATATTGGTTGTACTCTTCGCATCAACACCTCTGCTAAAAATAATCATAGCTTTCGGTAAAAGCGTATTTATTCTACCTGCAATTGTCGTACTAAGATATTTTGGATTATCAGTTGCTTGTACAAAAACTACATATTTTTCTATATCATTAAGAATAGACTCTATTCTTTCTTCAATCTCTTTTTCATCTGCACTATTCTCCAACAACAATCCGATATATCTGCCGAATATACCGCGTTGAACAAGTTCCGCAACATGAAGACCTTTGCTTTTATATTTCCAATATATTTTGCTTTTAAATTTAGTTAGTTTCTCCTTATCATTTTCCATTTGTCTTAATGAAAAACCCATCTCAATTTGCAATCTCAAATCAGGGTCTTTTATGTATTGTCTGTATAACAACCATTCTGGTTTTTTTCTTTGATTTCTTACAATCTCTATAGTCTCTTTATCCTCTATAAAAACAAGTTCTCCATGCAGAAAACTATCTACAAAAGCCTTTAATTTTTCTTCGCCTATCTCAAAAGCTGCTTTCGCAACTCCTTTAGAAATATCTTCAACGGGATTTGCCGAAGGTATACTCACATCTTTTGAATCAGAGCTCATGTTTAAACTCCTCTAAATACGAAGCTATGCTCAGAGGATTATTATCTAAAATAATAGTACTTCCGGGGAAAATCAACATATTTGAAAGTTCTACATTTATTCCTATATACTTGTCTTTTACTCGATTCCCTTTCGTATCCAGAACAAATATTCCATCTGAATTATAACCAAGTTTTTTAAGTAGATTTATCTTAATTTCCTTTGATAAGTCTTTAATAGAAACAAATTCCATAGCAACACCAATTAATATATGTTTATATTGAATATACTGATTAATAAAGTTTCAAGTTTCATATAAGTCAAACTATCTAATAATAAAGCAGATATTTAAATCTAATTTTATTGTATTTTTTATGATAAATTAGTATCTCTTATTTATTGTCGAGTCTTATATATATTATTTATGAAGGTTTTTCTCAAACCTGAATCTTCGAGAACAAGTAGCTGCCTGCGACAAGCAGCGCTACCGAGAGTATTCCCAAGACGGAAATGTCCATCCCCAAGCCGAAGTTCGCCGTGTTTGTCAAAGTCTCGCGCAGGCCGTCGACACCGTAGGTCAGCGGGTTGAAACTCGATATCGCTATCAGGAAACCGGGGGCGCTTTTTATCGGGAACAACGCTCCCGACAAAAAGAAAAGCGGCATCACAAGGAAGCTCATTATCAGCTGGAAACCCTGAAAGTCCTCGAGCGCGGAAGCTATCGCCGTCCCGAGCGTTGTGAAAAGCAGCGCAACCAAAAACATTATCGCAACCACAGCGGGGAGCGCGAGAATGCTGTAAGGAAAAAATCCGAACAGCAGCGAGAGCGCGAGAACTATTATTCCCTGCAAGGTCGCTATGGTGGCGCCGCCCAAAGTCCTCCCGACCATTATGCTCAGGCGCGAGACAGGCGCAACCAGCGTCTCCTTCAGGAATCCGAACTGCCGGTCCCAAATCAATTCGATGCCGGAAAAAATCGCGGTGAAAAGTATAGCCTGCGCTATCACGCCGGGAACGAGGAAATCGATATAATTTCCGCCGCCCGCTTTCTGGAAGACCGGGCCCAAACCGAAGCCGAGCGCAAACAGGAACAGCACTGGCTGGCCGAGCGAGCCGACTATGCGCGAGCGCGACCTGATGTACCGCTTCATCTGCCTCAGCCAGACGATATAGATTGCGCCCATAATTAGGACCTTCATTATGAATCGAATTTCATAATTAGAACGGCCGTTAAGCTGTTTAACACAGCGCCATTATCGGCGTTCCTATTTCAACTCATTTCATATTGCTTAACAGTCTTTACAGCTTTTTCTTTTGTTCTGATTTTTATTTTGAAACCATTAATGCGAAAACCGTTTTCGAAAAATAAATGATAAATAAAAAATCAGTTATGACGGTTTTATTTTTCATTACGGCTTGATTTCCGGGAACGCTTTTTTTTTGCGCGGAATGTTTTTCGGACAATCGCATCAGCGCAACCGTCAAATCGATTCGTATTGTATTTTCTATCTCCTTCCCCTCCACATCCTGCTCATCATCCGCATATGGTCTGCGGCGTGCGCCCCTTCTTCTCGGATTGCATGCCCGGTCAGCGCGAGGAACGCGTCCTCAAGCGAGCCTGTTTTCGTTTTTTCCTTGAGCTCGCGCGGCGTTCCCTGCGCTATGATTTTTCCGCGGTCTATTATCGCGACCCTTCCCGCGACCCGGTCAGCCTCCTCCATATAGTGCGTCGTGAAAAAAACAGTGGTACCCTCCTTCCTGTTCAGCTCCTGGATGTAATTCCAAATCTGGTTGCGCGTCTGAGGGTCAAGCCCGAGCGTGGGCTCGTCAAGGAAAAATACGACAGGATGGTGCAGCAGCCCGCGCGCAATCTCGAGCCTTCTTCTCATCCCGCCGGAAAAAGTTTTCACGAGGTAGTCCTTCCTGTCCCAGAGTTCCACTATCCCTAACAGCTCCCTTATCCTTTTCTCGCGAAGCTCCTTAGGAACAGAGTAAAGCGCGCCGTGGAATTCCATGTTCTCGCAAGCCGTCAGCTCGTCGTCAAGGCTGGAATCCTGGAAGACTATCCCTATCGAGTGTCTCACCTTGTCCTGCTCCTTCACGGGATTGAAGCCGTTGACCTTCAGCTCGCCGCCGGAAGGGCGGAGCAGCGTGGTCAGCATCTTTATGGTCGTGGTCTTTCCCGCGCCGTTCGGGCCGAGGAACGCGAAAATCTCGCCCTTCTCAACAGTGAAGGAAACGGAATCAACTGCTTTCAGGCTTCCGAACTTTTTGGAAAGATTTTCCGCTTCGATTGCGAACATAATCATCACGACTTTTTTTCATTATGGAATGATTTGACAGATATGCTGTCGCGGTTGTTCGCGCCAATTATTTTTGCCAAATAAGCGTTTCTGCAAATTCAAGTCATATCGGTCAGTTCTTCAGCGCAATCTTGTTCGTCATCCCGTACTGCTGTTTTGTCACCAGTTCCTTCTTCTCAAGATTTTTTATTATCCTGTGCACCTTCACCCTCGAAAATCCCGTGCTTCCCGCAAGCTCGTTTTGCGTGAGCAGCCCGCCGCTCTTCTTCAGCCGGTCAAGCACGATTTTTTCCGCGGGAAGGAGGAACGCATCAAGGATTTTCTTTTTCGCTGACACTATTTCCTTTTCCCTGACCAGCGCCCATATCGAAAGCCCGCCGAGAAGCGAGGACACCCCCACAGCGAGAAGCGCGACCGAGAACGGCGAAAACAAAAAAGACGCGGGATTGGCGAATTCAAGGCCGCGCCTGCCGAGCATGGAATTGTTTTCGCGGCCGGGGCTTTGCGAAAACACCGGAGCGGAAAAGTTTCCCCCGCTCATATTGGCTGCGGGAGCAGCATCAGCCCGCCATATCACCGAATACGCCTGTATCGCGTAGAGCATAACGGAGAAACCGCCCGCTATGAAGCAGGCAAGCATTATCGCGCTGTGCTTCCTGTATCTCTTTTCCATTGTTTCACCTGATTACTTGTTTCAGGTTGTTTCACGATAGCTTAATACGCTGTTTCAACCCATATAAATGCGAAGTTTTTCGGTGCGATAGATTATGGATTGAACAAATACGAATCAGCAACAGGAGCGCAGATAAAATTACGAATCTGTATGAAACAATACGACTTGATATGCAGGACGCTTGTCCGGCGTTTTAATGTTTTGGCTATAACGGCGTTCCGACAATGCAGTTCAATACATAATGAGCAGCGTGCTGATTTTTTCAATTCAATCCAAATCAATATTGCCGTGATGTTTTATGAAGCCCGTAATCGAGCTGAAAGATGTCAGCAAGGAGTACCGGATGGATGAAATCAGGGTGCCGGTGCTGCACGGCATCAACTTAAAAATAGTGGAAAATGATTTCGCCTCCATAATGGGGCCGAGCGGCTCGGGAAAGTCAACGCTGCTGCACATGGTTGGCGCGCTTGACAGGCCCACATCCGGGAGAATTTTGGTTGGCGGCACCGACTTGTCCAAACTCTCGGATTCGGAAATAGCAAGGATGAGGGGCGAAAAAATCGGCTTCGTGTTCCAGACTTTCAACCTCTATCCGAGCCTTGATGTTCTGGGAAATGTGGAGCTGCCGATGATGATAATGGAAAAGGACAAGACGGAAAGAAGGAAGCGCGCAGCCGAGCTTTTGGAGCTTGTCGGGCTGAAGGAGAGGATGGAGCATCTGCCTTCGCAGCTTTCCGGAGGCGAGCGCCAGCGCGTTGCGATCGCGCGGGCGCTGGCAAACGAGCCGTCTTTTATTTTGGCAGACGAGCCCACGGGAAACCTCGATTCGAAGACAGGGGCGGAAATAATGCAGATATTCAAGAAGCTGAACGCGGAAGGCAGGACTATCGTTGTGGTGACGCACGACATCAACATCGCATCGCACTCGAAGCGCATCATCAAAATAAAGGATGGAAGGATTGCCGGCGACGAAAAAGACGGAAGGATGCATGTTAAAAAATGAAATCATTATGACTTGAATTTAGAAACTCAGAACTGCTGTTAAATTGTTTGCAGCATAAACGCCCTAATCGGCGCAACCGTCAATCCATGCCGGTATTTATTTCATTCCATAATAAGCGTATCCGTAAATTGATTCGTAATGATTTCAAAAAATAAAAAACAACAGGTGATAAAAATGAAAGATAGAAAGATAATTTTGGTTTGCGCCGCGGTTCTTGCGGCTGCAGTGTTCGCCGTATCCGCGCTTGGCGCGGGAACTCCGCTCCTGCAGGCGGGCTTCTCGCAGAACCCGGTCTCCGCTGCGCCGGGAAGCGACGGCTATGTTCAAATGACGCTGAACAATGCGGGCAGTTCCGGAATTTACAGCATAAAAGTTGCGAGCGCTGCCGGGGACGGATATGTTTCCGCCGACAGCAGCGCTATCGGAAGTCTTGGCTCGCTCGGCGCCGGGCAGTCCGCGGCATACCTTTTCAAGTTCTCTGTCTCAGGTTCCGCAAGTTCCGGGCTTCATCCTCTATCGTTCACCATAGATTATTGCTCGGATACCTCGGGCTGCGCGGAAATAAACCCTTCCGCGATAATAAGCGTCCAGTCTCCCTCCGCGCTGCAAATAGTTTCGGTTGCGCCGAGCACGCTTTCCGCGGGCGAGACAACAACGCTCGGTTTCAATCTCAAGAACAGCGGCGCTGACGCGATAAGCAATATTGTCTTGAGCTGGCAGATGCCGAACAACGAGATTCTTCCGCTCGGGACCGGCAACAGGCAGATTGTTTCCAATCTTGAAGCAGGCGCCTCGATTTCAATTCCCGTGAATGTTTCCGTGGGGCCGTCGGTTTCTCCAGGAGCTTATCCGATGACAGTAAGCTTGCAGTATATTGACAAGTCCGGCGCAAAACAGAATGTCACCGCATCGGTTGGCATAAACATCGGCGGCGCCACGCAGTTTGACGCGGGAGTGCAGGACACCTCATCAGGGACAACCTCGCTCTCCATCGCGAACATCGGCGTGAACCCCGCGACAAGCGTGTCAGTCAGCATTCCGGAGCAGCAGGATTTCGCGGCGAGCGGCGCGAGCAGCGTGTTCCTCGGCAACCTGAATCCGGGGGACTTCGGCATCGCGAGCTTCCAGATATTTTCAAGGGGCGCAGGCCAGAACGCTGCCGGGCAGAATGCTGCGGGCCAGAATGGGTTCGGAACCGGCGCAAGGGCTTCGCCGAAAAACCTTACGGTCGAGATTTCCTACTCGGACACGAGCGGGACAAGGCAGGCCGTCGACAAGCAGATTCCGCTGAGCCTTGCCGCGTCAACATTCCAAGGAAGCGGCATGAACGGGATGCGCCAAAACGGCGGGCTGTTCGGATACCTGCCCTATATTGTTGTTGTGATAATCGCAGTTGCGCTCCTCGCTTGGTTCTTCAAGTTCAGGAAGCGGAAGAAAAAAGTTTGAGAGTCATTATGGCTTGAATCGATACGAATCAACAAAAGATGCGCTGATGTGATTGCTCGCCAAGATGTTTGCCGCCAAACAGGCGTTTCTGCAAATGAATCAGTATCGAATCAATTCATAATGTTTTTTCAATTCATTCCGAAATGATTTTGATTCGTGTTGTGATGTGATAAGATGAAGAAAAGGGACATACTCCTGCTGTCCGTGAACGGGCTCGCGCACAGGAAGCTCCGGAGCTGGCTCACGATTCTCGGTATCGTGGTCGGCGTGGCAGCGGTTGTCGCGCTCGTCTCGATAGGGCAGGGGCTGCAGCAGAGCGTGCAGAACCAGCTGAGCGGGCTTGGCGCGAACCTGATAACGGTAAGCCCCGGCTTCGAGAGGGCCGGCGGAGGTTTCATGATTGGAGGCATGCACGCGGGCGGAACAGGATCCGCAAACCTCACGGAAAACGATTTGCGAACCGTGCGCGCTGTGCCGGGAGTCCTGTATGTAGGCGGCGCGGTTTCCGGGCGCGCTGATGCCGCGTTCGCAGGCGGCACCGCTTCAGTATCCGTGCAGGGCGTTGACGCCTCGGTCTGGAAATATATGGTGACCACGAAGCTCGAATCCGGAAGATATCTTTCATCAGGCGACTCTTATGTCGCCGTGGTCGGGAACAGCGTGGCGCACGGGCTTTTCAAGCGCGACATCCAGCTGAACAGCCTCATCACGATAGGCGGGCGCAGCTTCAGGGTAGTCGGGATATTGCAGTCGAGCGGGTTCGGCGGAGGGGGCTCCGCGATTTATGTTCCGATAGGCAACGCGAGGCAAGTGATTTCAGCGGACCTGACATCAAACCAGTTCTCGTCAATATCAGTGCAGACGGAACAGGCTGCGGATGTGCAGGCTGTTTCGGACCGGATAACGAGCAACCTCCTGCTCACGAGGCGCGACACAGCGGGCAAGCAGGACTTCACAGTCTCCTCGTCCCTGTCGCTGCAGCAGCAGGTCAGCTCTGTCACGGGCACGATAACATTATTTTTGGCGGGAATCGCGGCAATCTCGCTCCTTGTCGGCGGCATAGGAATCGCGAACACGATGTTCATGTCCGTCGTGGAGAGGACTAGGCAGATCGGCATTCTGAAATCTCTTGGAGCGACAAACGGCGAAGTGATGAAGCTTTTCCTTTCCGAGTCAGGGCTTCTCGGCCTGATCGGCGGAACAATCGGCGCCGGTTTCGGGATTGTCCTGTCAGTCCTGATTTCCGCGCTCGGCGGAGGCGGCGGGCTGTTCCGCGCTCCCGGCGCGGGGATGGGATTGCAGACCGTGGTCACGCCGGAAATACTTCTGATTGCGGTAGGATTCTCGGTTCTGATAGGCGCCATCTCGGGACTGCTGCCAGCGAGAAAAGCCGCGGGCTTGCAGCCGGTGGAGGCGTTGAGGTACGAGTAGAAAACTTGTATTCTATCCTATTGTAATTTCCAAATTTTTGTTCTTAAAGAACGGCTTGCATTTCTCAATATGGTCCTTGTTTATCCTCAAGCCGTAATCGAAGCTGTCGCCGGAAAATTTCAACTCTTCGCCCATTACGTAAAGATTTCCCATCCCGACGACTTCATATTCTTCTCCTTTCGAGAGCGGCAAAACATTTCCCATCATCTTTTTTGTTTCAAATGGAATGTTCTTCTTTGTCAGAAAATCTTTTAGAATGTCCCTGTGATAATGTCCTGGATAATCAAAAGGAAGATGCGGCAGCCCGCCAGCATAAATCTGCACGACCTTGAATGAGCCGCTTTCAGGAAGTTCGATAACATGTTCCATAATACTATTTGGCAGAAAAGCTTTAAATTCCTTTTACTCCCGCACTTCCAGCACCTTCGTCTTTATTCTCGCCTTCCCGCCCGTGCTTTCCGCGAGCTCCGCGCCGCAGACGAGGCAGTTCACCCTCATCGCGGCTTTGTTGAAAATCGTCTGCTCGTTCTTGCACTTGCTGCACGCGACCTTCAGGAATTTTGTTTTCGGCTTTTGGGTTTGCATTGCTATCACGAATTATGGGTTGAATTATTTATTTTACGCTGTTTTGATTTTATTTTTTGAATTATTTTTCATCCTCACTCCAATCCTATGTCTCCTTTTATTTCCTTCAAAGCATTTATTGACAGCTCGAAAAGTTCGTCCAGAGTCAAGCCAGTTTTTTCTATTTCCTTTACAAGCTCCCTGTTGCAGTTCTCGGCAAAACTCTTGTCCTTGAACTTCTTTTTTAATCCCTTAACTTCCATATCGCTGATTTTCTTTCCTTTCATTAAGGCATAAGCGTAAATTATTCCGGTAAGCGTTTCAGCTGCGGCAAGCGCGTATTCTATTTTTTTCTCCCTCTTTTTGTCCTTAAACGCGGGAATTTCGTCATAACTATATCCATGCGACTGGACAAGCTGGATAAAGGTCTCATCAAAACCTTTCTGTCTCAATATTTCCGCTGATTTCGTGCAGTGTTCTTTCCAATCGTTTTTTGTCAGAGCCCAATCAACATCATGCAACAATCCGAGCATTCCCCAATATTCCGCATCTTCTCCGAATTTTTTCGCGAGTGCCCTCATTATCGCTTCAGTCTCCAGATAATGGTTCATGTCCGAATTCTGCTGGTTCATGCTTTTCAGCAGCTCAAGAGCTTCGCTTCGAGTTATCGGCAGCGCCATAAAAATTCCTATTTATTAAAAGCGTTTTCATTCGCTCTGTCTTTATTTTGTAAATTTTTCAATACGAAAACCGTTTTTGTGAAACAAATATCAACTACAGATACGAACGGTTTTATTGTTACGCAGTTTATTCGTTTTATATTTTTCTGATTCTCACTTTTCCTTCTTCTCCGCCAAGATTTCGAACTTCTTCACGCGGAAGCCCTTCCCCACATTGTGCTCCTTCTTGCACTCCTGACACTTGTAGCGCAAATCCAGTTTTCGTGTGGGTTTCTCCCTGTCCTTCGGGTTCGATTTCGGAAACGAGCCGAAACCCTTCATCTTGCGGTGGAAGCGCCGCTCGCCCTCGCGGAGCGGGCTCTTCTTGTGCCCGCTCGACTTCTTGAGCTCGTGCACGGTGTGCTTTTTGCAGTAGATGCAAAACCTGCGCTGCGTTTTCGGGGCTTTCATAATTAGAACCTACGGTTCCGATACCTCCCTTTTTGTACCGGTTTTATTTTTTTCTGTTTTCATTTTGCATTTTCGTCCGCTTTGGTTTTTATTTTGTAAGGTTTGTTGCGAAAACCATTTTACAAAAAATATTGTTAACAACAGATATGATGGTTTTATTAGATTATTTTACCCCCTTCGCAACCGCGTTCAGGAACTTCTGCCCTTTCGGCGTTATCACGCGCCCTTTCGGCTTGTCGTTCTTCTTCACCAGCCCCTCCTTCTCGAGCTGCTGCAGCATTGTTCGTATGAACTTGCCGCCGGCTTTCGCGTGGTGCGCAGGCCTGTGTCCGCGCC
>DAIDAN010000080.1 GCA_027310605.1 Candidatus Aenigmatarchaeota archaeon
CGGCGGGAGCGAGCCGCTCACGCTTGAAGCCTTCACCTATTATGACGGGCCGATCAGCTTATTGAAAGTATCAGTCCTTAATTGTCCGATTTACTCAACGCTGACGAACGACAGCATCAATGTCGGGACTTGCTAATCTTTATATAGTATGTATGCAATACATAATGTATGAAAAACATACAGTTCATCAACAGGAAGGATGAGCTTAAAACTCTGGAAAGCCTCAAGAAAAAGAATTTTTTCCTGGTGGTAAGGGGCAGGAGAAGGATAGGAAAAACAACGCTGATAAGGAAAGCTTTTCCTGATGCAGCCTACATCTTCATCTGGCCGAACAAGACATACGAATGGATCGTGAACGAGATATGCGCGGAGCTGGACATTCCGAAATTCTCCAATTTTATCGAGATAATGCGCTACCTTCTTGACGGGAACAGGATAGTGATACTCGACGAGTTCCAGAATTTCCTGAATATCGACAAATCCGTTTTCGGGGAAATGCAGAAGATGGTTGACGAGAGGAAAATGAAAAACGAAAGGATAAGGATAATAGTGAGCGGCTCAAGCCATTCGCTCATAAACAAGCTGTTCAACGCCGAGGCTGCGCCGCTTTACGGCAGGCGAACGCACGAAATGCTGCTGCAGGAACTGCCCGCGGAGGAGATATTTTCGCATTTGAAAATCGGAATGGAGGAATTCATAAAAATATGGGCGGTATTCGGCAGCGTGCCCTACTATTACACGATAATGGAGTCAGGCATTCCGATTGAAAAAATGATAGCGGGAATGATTGAAAGAAAGGACTCGATGCTTCTGGACGAGGGCAAGGTAGTCCTGTCGATGGAGTTCGGAAAGGACTCGAAATCATACAGCACGATACTCACCGCGATAGCGGAGGGCAGGACAAGGCTTGGCGAAATAGCGGCGCTTTTCTCGAACAAGAAGGGGGAAACCATAAAATATCTTGACACTCTCAGGAAGGAGTTCAATCTCGTCAGGAGGGTTACGCCGATACTCTCGGACCCGAAAAAATCAAGGGAAGGGATATATGAGATAAGCGACAACTTCCTTTCTTTCTGGTTCTATTTCATAGACAAGCAAAGGGCTTACATCGAGCAGGAAAGGCTTGGCGAGGCTGTTTCCTTTTTCAAGGATAATTTTCCCGCATATGTCGGGAGAAAATTCGAGAAGTTTGTGGCATACCTCATAAAAAAGAAAATATTGTTTCCGGATTATGATTTTGCGAAAGCAGGCAGGCAATGGGGCAGGATGCGCGGCGCGGAGGGAGGAAAGGACCAATATGAAATAGACATTGTTGCCCTCAATGAGCGGACGAAAGGAATGCTTTTCTGCGAGTGCAAATGGCAGGACGATGTCAATGCCGCAAAGATTTTTGCGGAGCTTAGGGGGAAGGCAAAGCATGCTGAATGGGATGGGGGAAAGACGGCTGGAAGCAGGAAAGATTATTATGCGATTTTCGCGAAGAGCTTCAAGGAGAAAATAAAGGAGCCGAACCTGTTTTTATACGACTTGAACGACTTGGGAAAGATGTTGTGATACAACCGCTCGCTGCCCTGCCCGGCGGGAGCGAGCCGCTCACGCTTGAAGCCTTCACCTATTATGACGGGCCGATCAGCTTATTGAAAGTATCAGTCCTTAATTGTCCGATTTACTCAACGCTGACGAACGACAGCATCAATGTCGGGGCTTGCTGAAAAAAATCAGAATATTTATATATCGGCAAAATAATATCTTCTTGATTCTTATGAACAAAAAAGCCATCTCCCCCCTCATCGCGACAGTGCTTCTCATCTCGTTCGTGATAGCGGTGTATTCGATAATAAGCAGCTGGGGGACGGGGTTTGTCAACACAATATTCAACCCGATCTCGGACAGGGGGCCGAAGCAGGTGCAGTGCACTTTCGCGAACATCAATGTGAAAAAGGCGGATGTGGCGTACAACTTTTCCGGAGTCTCGAGCAGCGTGAATGTCACGGCCTACAACAGCGGCTCCGAGAACCTTTACAACTTCTCGTTCATCATAATCACGAACAGCGGAGTCTACACCTTCAATCCCACGAACCAGTACAACGAGACCTCCCCGATGGCGAAGGGCGCGGCCGCGCTTTTCATGACAGTCAACTCTTCAAGCGGCGCGCCCTCGGGCGGGGAAGCATTCAAAACGCTGAAGGTGACCGCGCTCTGCAGGAGGGACTACAGGATAACAACCGAGGTTGACATGTCCTGATGGCGGTATGGATTGAATTCACTTAATCGCTATAAAAAACATCTCAAGCGCTCCGAAAGCCGTCCTGATTTTGTGAATTGGCACAAAATCGCTTTGCGATTTTGGCTCTCCACGAAAACAAAGTTTTCGGGATGCCGGAAATTTCATTTCCGTGCACGCCGAAAACCAAAGGTTTTCGTGCGCAAGTCATAATGATTATTTTTTTGTTAGGAGCGTATTGCTGATACTTGTTTTCTTTTTTTATTAATGCAACCCCCAGAGTTAGTTTTATATTTCGGCTTCTGCAAGCAGAAGATATGGCAAACAGGAAAAAAGCAATCTCAACAATCATCGCAACAATAATGCTCTTGCTGATAACGGTCGCCTTAATCGGCGCGTTCTACGCTTTTTCTTCAGGGCTGGCGTCAACTGCAACGGGCGCCGCCGGCGGCCAGGCGCAGCAGCTCACGAG
>DAIDAN010000081.1 GCA_027310605.1 Candidatus Aenigmatarchaeota archaeon
AACCTGAAGTTCGTCTGCGGAAACATCGAGGACATGGAATTGGATGAGAAGTTTGACCTTGCCATATGCGGGGAGCTGATAGAGCATTTGGACAACGTGGACAAGTTCATATCGAAAGTGAAGGAAAACCTCAATGACAGCGGCTACCTTCTCCTGACCATCCCGAACCTTGCATCATTGTTCAACAGGATATCGCTGCTGTTCGGCTGGCAGCCGCGTGGCATAAATCCATCCAGGAAAATTCTCCTGAACCCCTTTACGAAATACGATTACAACTGGGGACATGTCTCGATGTTCACTTACTATTCAATAAGGAGGTTTCTGGAATCCAACGGTTTCAGGATAGTAAGGATTGGAGGGACGCACAGCGGCTGCGCCGGGGAGAACAAATTCAAGTCCTTCATAAGGTATATGATGAGCGCAATCCCGTGCTTTTCAGAGCAGGTGATAATTCTCGCGAAAAAGAAATAGTGCGTAAAGCCTTTATATATCCCGCACGATACTTTCTTATGAAAATCGCAATCGTCATAATGCAGTGCAACAAGAACCGCTCCTCCAGGTACGTGGGAGAAGTGGGCAAATTATTTGCTTGCGACAACGAAGTCCATGTGTTCGCGCACGAGCATGACGAGCTTGACAGGAGAATAATCTTTCATGGCGTTCCCGCGTTCTCGAAAAACTTTTATCTGCAGGAGGCGTCTTTCATAACGCTCGCTACGGCGATGCTCAAGGCGCAAAAATTCGACGCGACAATGGCGCAGCCCACGCGCTTTTTCTCCCCTGATGTAGGCTATATGCAGTTCGTGTACAGGGAGTGGGCGAACTACAAGAAGGCGAACGGCATCCCCGCCGCGTTCGGGGACAGCGTGCTTCCCGCAATCGAAAGCGCGAATGTGAGGAAAGCGAAAAAAATAATAACAATGTCGCAAGTCCTGAAAGACGAGGTCCTGAAAAATTACAATATTCCTGATGAGAAAGTGGAAGTCATATACAGCGGCGTGAACTGCGAGGAGTTCTCGCCGGAAAACAGGAAGCTGTACAACAGCGAGATAAGAAAAAAATTGGGAATAGAGGAGAACGATATAGTGCTGCTTTTCGTTGGCAACCCTTACAACAGGAAGGGGCTTGAATATGCGGTGCGCGCTCTTCCATTGATGAACGAGAAGCGGGTGAAACTGCTTGTCATGGGAAAGGATTTGGGGGACGAGAAAATAGCGAACTATCAGGCTCTCGCGAAAAAAATCGGCGCCGGGGACAAGCTGGTTTACGGCGGCTTCACGAACGAGATAAGAAAATATTTTTCGGTTGGCGACATTTTCGTCTTCCCCACGCTCTACGAGCCCTTCGGGCTCGTGATAACAGAGGCTATGGCTTCGGGAATGCCCGATGTTGTCAGCAGGTGCGCGGGCGCGGCCGAGCTGATAGAAGACGGGAAGGAGGGATTGCTGCTGGACAGCCCGAAAAATCCAGAAGAAATCGCGGAAAAAATAAACTACCTCATTGACAACAATCTTTTCAGGAAGATGGGAAAGGCGGCGCGTGCGAAAGCCGAGACCTTCACATGGGACAGGACCTCGGAGCAGATGCTGTCCGTGCTGGAGGAGGCTGCGGAGATGAAGAGGAGGAAGACGAGCTATTGAATTTTTCTTGGACATATCTGGTTTAAAAAGATTAAATGACAAGAGTTGATAAATCATTACGGCTTGAAAACCATTACGACATGATTTGCAGATACGCTCATTATGGCGCCGCAATAAAACGCCAGCAACCGTATGTTTTTGCGAACTCAAGCCATAATGAACGGCCGTTCTGATTTTTTGGAGTTCAAGTCGTAATGCAATTTCATTCCATAATTGTAATTTGGTGACAAAATGAAAGTCCTTTTGCTCAATCCGCCGTTCCTGCCGAAGTTTTCGAGGCAGTCCCGTTCTCCGTGTGTCACGAAGGGGGGAACCTTTTACATGCCATATTTTTTGGCGTATTGTGCGGGCGCGGTTGAGAAGGCGGGATTCGAGGCGAAGCTTGTCGACGCTGTCGCGAACTGCTGGAGCAGGGAGGAAACAATAAAATTTGCGAAAGAGCTTAATCCCGAACTCATCGTTATCGACACGAGCACGCCGTCCATAATGAACGACATGGAAGTTGCGGACGCGCTGAAAAATGCCGTTCCCGAGTCGCACATAACGCTTGTCGGAACGCACCCCACAGCGCTGCCTGAAGAAACGCTGGAAAAATGCAAAGCCGACTCCGTATGCAGAGGCGAATATGATTACACTGTCCGCGACCTTGCTATCGCGCTGAAAGAAAAAAATGATTTGAAAAGCGTGGAAGGATTGTCGTTCAAGGAGGGAAAAAAAATAATCCGCAACGAGAAGCGCGAGTTCATAAAGAATCTTGACGAGCTGCCTTTCGTCTCGGAAGTTTTTTTGAAACATTTCGGAAAGGAAGGGATAAAAAAATATTTTTATGCGAGCCTGCGATGGCCGCAGACCACGATGCTGACCGCGAGAGGATGCCCGTACAACTGCCTTTTTTGCAATTCGAGTTTTAAGCACTCCTACCGCCCGCGCTCCGTTGAAAATGTGATAGCGGAACTTGAGTTCATACGGAAAGAAATGCCTTTCATCAAGGAAATTATGTTCGAGGA
>DAIDAN010000082.1 GCA_027310605.1 Candidatus Aenigmatarchaeota archaeon
GCGTGAGCTTTGACACCTGGCGCGGGCTCATGTACTGCACAACCAAGTCGATGGAGCCTATGTCAATTCCGAGCTCGAGCGAACTTGTGGCAATCAATGCCTTCAATTTTTCCTCCTTGAAGTCCTTTTCAGCTTTTATCCTCACATCCTTCGAAAGGCTCGAGTGGTGGACGTCGTGCGCAAGCCCGCTGTCAAGCACGCGCAGGCGCGAGGAAAGAATTTCGGCGGACTCGCGCGTGTTAGTGAAAATCAGAGCGGAACGATAAGTTTTTACCAGCTCCAGAATCCGCGAAAGTTTCGCAGCGACATCCTCGCCGATGAAAGCTTTCTCCGCAATCTTCTTGTGCTCGATTCCGCTGACAGGGCTTTCTACGCGCAGCTGCAAATCCTTCGAGGTTGTTGCTTTTACAATTTCTTCGCACCCTATAAATTTCCTTGCAAGCTCGGGAGAACCGATGGTTGCGGAAAGCGCGATTATTTGAATTTTTTTATTGCTCCCTGATTCGTTCTGCCCAATCAAATCTTTCAGCCTTTCCAAGCCGATGGCAAGCTGCGCGCCGCGCTTGCTTTCCACGAGCTCGTGCAATTCATCAACAATAACAAACTCCACATTCTGCAAATGGTTTCTGAAATTTTTCGCAACAAGGAGCACCTGCAGCGTCTCCGGCGTGGTTATCAGGACGGAAGGCGGGAACTCGCTCTGCTTCTTCCTCTCGTACTGCGAAGTGTCCCCATGTCTCACTCCTATCTCAAGCTCCAGTTTGTTGCACCACCAAATCAGCCTGTCAAGCAAATCGCGGTTCAGGGACTTCATCGGCGTGATGTAAAGAACGGATATGGGCTTGCGCTCGCCATCCAGAAGTTTCGAGAGAACAGGCAGCATCACGCTCTCGGTCTTGCCAAAGCCCGTGCCGGCTATCGCGAGTATACTTTTTCCATCCAGTATTTTCGGAATCGCGCGCTCCTGCACCATTGTCGGCTTCCCGAACCTTTCCTTCGCGAGCTGCGCTATCTTGGGGTTGAGCAGGTCGAAGACATTTTTTTCGGCGGCTGGGTTTTTTTCTTTCCTGCTTTCAACAGCTTTTTCCGCAATAGTTTGTTTCATAATAATAACACTGTTATACTTTAATGCGCAAAAAATGTTTGCAGCAGTACTTGCAATATGAAAGTTCTTAAAGATTTGTCCGCAGAAGGGATGTTGGGGAAGACAATTGTTATGGCTTGAATTGCAATAAGAAATCAGGATGGGGTCATGCGATATTATTGTGCACAAGAGAATAAATAAATCTTCTGTTAAAATGTTTCCGTTCATTATGTTTTATTTTTTTGTATTATTTTTATTACAAAAACCTTACAGAAGTTTTTATTATTTTTTAATTTTATCCGCATACTTTCTACGGAAAATTTTCTGAAAAATAAAAATAATAACATATACGAAAATTTTCATCAGCATGTTCGGCTTTTTGTCTGTTTAATAAATCACGGCGGTAATTATATTCCATGATAGAGCGGAATAAAAAAATCCTTCTAAAAGTTCTTGAACAATGTTACAAAAAGAGGTGCGGCACGGCCGAAATCTGGCGAAGCCCTTTCAGGATTCTCATGGCCTGCCTGCTTTCGCAGCGCACGCGCGACGAGAACACTGAAATCGCCGCAGGCAGGCTGTTCGCAAAAGCAGACACGCCACAAGCCATAATGAAGCTGCCGCTCGGAACAATCCGGTCATTGATCCGGATGTCGGGAACTTACAGGCAGAAATCAAAACGGCTGAAGCAGATTTGCAAAATCCTTGTCGAGCGATACCGCGGAAAAGTTCCGTGTACGCGCGAGCAGCTTATGGAGCTGCCCGGCATCGGCTTCAAGTGCGCGGACATAGTGCTGATGAACGCTTTTAATGTGCCTGCGATAGCGGTTGACACGCATGTCAATGTCGTGAGCAAGAGGCTCGGGATTGCGCAGATGAAAGCGAGCGTTGAAGAAGTAAAGCAATATCTGGAAAATTTCTTCCCGAAACGAAAATGGAAATTCGTGAATCTCGGGATGGTGAACTTCGGCCGCGAAGTCTGCATAGCGATAAAGCCGCGCTGTGTCTTGGACAGAAACAACTGCCCTTTCAGCTCTTTTTGCCGCGCTTACAGGACAAAGAAGTTTGATGTTAATTAATAATTTAGGTTCTGCAGCCACAATTTCCAGAAAACTTAAATATCAGCCAGATGATAGAAAATGTATGAGATTCGGAAACGCCAAGAAAGCAATATCGCCGCTGATAGCCACCGTGCTTCTGGTGAGTTTCACCTTCACGCTCGCCGCGATTGTCGCGGGCTGGGGGCAGAACACGGTATCCGGGAAGCTTGAGGAGACCAGTTTAAAATCCAAGCAGCAGGTCGCATGCAGCGGAGGCACAATCCAGTACCTGGATGTTGGCCAGCCCAATCCTGCGATGGCGGGCAACCAGATAAAGGCGCAGATAATTGTGAACGGCGTTCCGCTCGGCAACTTCACTTTCCTTCTCGTGATGAAGAACCTTGATACAGTCTATCTTTCCGACAGCGGCGGCACTTCGCTCGCGCCGGGCGCGCGCAACATCGGGACAATAACTTCCGAAGCGACGACATTTGCGAAGGACAACAT
>DAIDAN010000083.1 GCA_027310605.1 Candidatus Aenigmatarchaeota archaeon
AAACATTTTTATCATTTTTCTCTGCTCTTCGCCCAATTTTCAAACCTTTTCCCTATCGTATTCGTTGACCCAGCTTTCAATATGCTTCCTTGCAAGCCCTATCCACAGTTTTTAAGCGCCATCATACGAGGGTTGAAAGGAGTCCGTTTCGGATTCTTTATAAATCTCAGAAACGATTTTCTTCTCTGTGAGTGTTATGATTGTCAGGATTGCGAAAATTCTCGAGCAGCCCGTCTGTGATAATTGTTTGGGCCGCCAGTTCGGACAACTCTTGTCGGGTTTTTCAAACGCGGAGCGCGGAAAAATATTGAGAAGCGCGCTGGCGTTTGCAATCGACACGAACGAGAATCCAGAAGTATCGGCAAAGATTGATATGAGCAATTTCCATTCATACAGGTTCAGGTTCAACAAGGATATTGCGAAAAAAACTTTCGAGAAAAAAACCTGTACAATATGCAATGGACTGTTCGGGCGGCTGGACGAGTTGTCGGAGAAGGTCGCAAAAAAACTCTCGAAACAGGAATTCGGCACTTTCCTTGTTGGCACGAAAGTCTCCCCCGGACTTTTGCAGAAGGAGGAGCAGTTATGGGAGAAGGCGGGAATAGAGTTTTGCGAGCCCTTGCGCGCGGAAGTGAACAGGGAAATCGGGCGCAGGGTTGAGAAGATTTTGGGGAAGAAAGCTGACTTGAAAAAGCCTGACATAGCGGTTCTCTTGGACTTGGAATCAGGAAAGATAAGCCTGCAGATAAACTCGCTCTACATTTTCGGCTGCTACCAGAAGCTCGTGCGCGGGATTCCGCAGAGCAAGTGGGGGACGCCGCGCAAATACAATACCTCGGTGGAGGAGATAATCGGAAAGCCTCTCCTGAAAGCGGCAGACGGCTTCGACATAAAACTGCACGGCTCCGGCAGGGAGGATATCGATGCGCTGTGCATTGCCTGCCGTCCTTTCGTTCTCGAGGTAATGAAGCCGAAAAAAAGAAAGATTGACTTGAAGAAGGCTGAGAAGATGATAAGCGGAAAAAAAGTCCGCGTGAAGAACTTGAAGATCGTCGGCTTGGATGTTGTGCAAAAAGTGAAGGAGGCGAAGCCTGACAAGACTTACAAAGCCGTTGTCAAGCTGGAAAGGGAAATAAAGAAGTCGGACTTGGCGAAATTGAAACAGCTTATCGGCGCGATAGCGCAGAAGACGCCGAAACGCGTGCTGCACAGGCGCGGCAACCTTCTGAGAAAGCGCGAGGTAAGGGATTTGAAATCGAGATGGCTCGGAAAGAAAAAATTTGAATTAACTGTGAAGACGCAGGCGGGGCTTTACATAAAGGAGCTGATTTCCGGCGACGAGGGCAGGACAAGGCCGTCCGTATCGGAGGTACTCGGGCAGAAGGCGGTGTGCGAGAAGCTGGATGTCGTGAAAATTGAAAGGATAAAAATTTGAATCTTCGAATTGTCAGGAATTAAAACCAATACCAATCATAACAGACAGAAGTAGGCTATGCCTACTTCAATCGGTTCGGAACGCCGGTTAAAGCATGCTCAAAAACCAAAAGCCGTTCTGAATTTGCGAGTTCATTCCTTATCGTGTAAACAACCTTTATAAGCGTTAGCCGCCAATTCTTCGTATTAACCGCATAGGGACGGCTATCAATTGTTAAAGGTGATAATTATCGTAGTCAAGTCGAAAGGCCCTCACCGGAGAACCAGGGAGAAGTTCAGGAGGGGCGACAGGGACAAGTTTACGGTCAACAGCAGGCTCAGGAATTTTTCCGCAGGCGACAGCGTTGCGATAAGGACAGACTCGTCGTCTGACAGCATCCCCTTCCGCAGGTTCTATGGGCTGACGGGAACGGTGGAGGGAACGCGCGGCCGCGCCTATATTATAAGCATAAAGGACGGCAACAAGCCGAAAAAAATCATAGCGAAGGCGGAGCACTTGAAGGCTGCATGAGACGGCTGGCAAAAAATGCAGGTGGTAAAATGTTTGAATACAAGCTTTTCAAAAGAGGAGCAGCGATAGGAGAAAGCAACACAACAATATATCAAGGCAGGGGAGCGGCGTTTGGAAAAAATTTTGCATACGCCGAAGAAGGCAAGAATTAATCAGGACTTGTTACATTTCGGGAAAGTCAGAGACGGCATAAAAAATCTTTTTTATTATCAAAACCTGTAAAACGGTGATTGAATGAAAAACGATGTAATCGCAGCGATGAAAGAGGTTGGAGGTAATACAAAATATTCTGCAAACTTCCCGATTGTTTATGGCGGAATGGATAAAATATGCGAACAACAAGAAAAATACATATCTAAAAACAGAGAAATCTTTCCAGAAGCGCTAAAAAAACTTAATGAGTTAAGAGAGCGGGAATTTGCGATTTTCAGATTCAAGGAGGTGCGATAATGTTCGGGGCAAAATATTTTTTGAAAATAATGGAAAATCTTATGAATGAATTTGAAGAAAAAATAAAGTATGAAGAACTTGTTGCAAGAAAATATGAATGCAAAAACGGTGAACACTCATGAAAGTCATAGATGTGAAGTCAATCTCGATGGCGGAGGCGAAGGA
>DAIDAN010000084.1 GCA_027310605.1 Candidatus Aenigmatarchaeota archaeon
CCTTGAAGGTCTTGATTTCATCTGAACCGCGTTCAGGCAGGAAACTTCCTCCCATGTTAAAGTTTGTCGTGTCGTCCATATGACAGAATTTCCAGAGCTTGTTAATAAAGTTATGGCGCCTGGGGCAAACATCAATGAAGAAATACAGAGCCTACCCTTATAAATGGAATAGGTCAACCTACCCAAAACTCCAATTCCAAGCGATTTTTCCATTATTTATTATGACTGAAATATAAAGCTTATAGAATCACTTATCGGGAGATGCAGAGGTTTGCATACTGCCCTATTTGAACGTTTTCTTATTCGAAAGATTAAAATAATGCACAATATATTATGGAGTCGGTTATGAAAGCCCTTGATGTGAAACAGCTTGATGAAAAAGACGAGGAAATCGCCAACGCTCTTATTTCTCTGGGCATGAGCAGGTATGTTGCAAGAACGCTGGCTTATCTTCAAAATGCAGACGAGGCTACCGCTGTTGAGCTTGAGAAGGGCGCAGGCTTGCATCAGCCCGAGGTCAGCATAGCCGTGAAAGAGCTAAAGGAACGCGGCTGGATTAAAGAGCGTGAAGAGAAGAAGCCGGGGAAGGGCAGGCCGCATAAAATATATTCGCTTAAGATTGGCTTTGATAACATTATAGTTCATCTTAAAAAAGAACAGGAAAAAGGTATCGAAGGGACGCAGTCAAAGATAGAGCGATTGCGGGAATTGGGAAAAAATTGAAAGTGTAGGTATTCAAACTTTTTGTTCTATTTCTTCCACAATCCTTTGCAGAAATATGATTAAGTCATTTAAGAAGGAGTAGAACTCTTTTTCATATATAGCTTCAAGCAACAAGCCCTTTTCATTGCCCCAGGCAAAAATCTCTTTCGTTTTGAGCAGTTTTTTCTTCTCAGCTAAGTTATTTCTATACCTCGTATAAAGACTAAGTATGAATCGAATCTTATCAACCATATCTTCTTTCAAATCCTCGAGCTTGATCCCAAACTTTTTTGATATGAGATAAACATCAACAAAATCCCTTGCCTTTACTCCCCTTCTTGTAAGAATGGACCTGATTTTCTCACACATTATCTCTCTGATATCATATGTACTGAACGGGATTTGCCTTGAATACTCTTTATATTCATCGGGAAACAAAACCTCAAGCTCTTTAACAGGTTTGTCGAGCAGGCTTTTAAGCTTGTTTTTAGCCTCCGGGAAATGCATTTCCTCGACAAAGTTTATCTGAACCTTAAAGAAAGATTTGCGGTTTAGGATTTCGGAATCATACCATATTTTGAGAGTGGCTGTTTTATTGTTGCCGCCAAGCTCGACATAATCGCGGTTGTTTTTGATGCATTTGAAATCCAGCCCCCTCTTCTCCGCTATTTTTTCAAAAACGACTCCAGTTTCGTCAATCACAGAGGAGAGATACCGCCTTATCTCTTTCTGGGACTTTCCTAGGAATTGCTCCTGCTTTTTCCAGGTGAAATCAATATCCTCTGAAAACCTGAAGTATCCGAGATAGCATTTTATCAGGCAGGTTCCGCCTTTGAACAGGAAGCTCTCACGGAAAAATCTGTCCTTTGAAAGGTCAAGAAGAATTTGATGGAGAATAAGGTCTTTCTCTATCAGATCTCTTCTCTCAACTTTCAGTGTTTCTGAAATCCCATTGACAAAATCCTTTCTCATTTAACCACTTTTTCCGCTATCGCCCTGACTGCTTTTGGATAGCTTTCACCGTATGCTCGCAGTTTCTTCTTTGACAGTCCGCCGGCATAATCTGAAATATCCATTATTATTTTTTCCTCTGGAATTCCGTTGTAGCGCCATACATAAATGAAATCGAGTATGGTTTTTTCCGGTTCGGAATATCTGAGGGTATCCTTTATAATGCCGAATCGGAAAAGCTCAGGTTTGAGTTTTAAAAATCTGAATTTATAGCCTCCTATTTCTATCGGTTTTGCCCTGAATATTTTATCGTTTATCATGTAGTCTATCGCAAAGTGCTCATGGGTGAGGTTGTTTAATTTTAAGGCGGTGTAAAGCCCGAAATACCAGTTTTTAACTCCTTTTAGTTCCATGCCTTTTGAGACCAATTCCAGATGGCTGTATTTGCTTTTGCCCAGCTTGATTTCATCGAATGTTCTTAAGTAGAATATTCCTTTGAAGATTCTAAGAAGATAACCCTCCCTAAGCAGGTATTGAATTGCGTTTTTATGGTCTATTTTCAAGGGCTTGCAGTACTTTTTTATAGTTTCCGATGTTACAAACTCATTTCCTTCCAGATGCAGTTTTTTAATCAGAAGCTTTATTGTCATTTATATCACAAAATTACATTTTTTGACATATTGTAATATATATCGCAAAGGGGTATATAAGGCTAACATCATCGTATTTTAGGAAAATACCGCGCTTGATGTATAAACAGAGTTTTCTGTTGCTATTACAGTTTGCAATTCGCTCTCAGTCTTTCCGAACCTTCTTAAGTTTCTTAAGCTTAATTCAAAATAAATATC
>DAIDAN010000085.1 GCA_027310605.1 Candidatus Aenigmatarchaeota archaeon
GAAAAAAATTAAGAGAAAAACGCCGGAGATATTCCGCATCATTGAAAAGACTCTTGAGAAATGGGAAAGACAAAAAGATAATTAATATCAAATATTACAGATTTTTCTTGAAACCTATTTTCGCAATAAGCATATTATCTGGCTATCAGTCAATCTTTTCCATTCGCAAAATTTTTCGCGTAGCCTTCCTTATCTTCAGGCCGAAAAACCTTGTTATAGGATACAGGGGCGATGCAAATAATATATTGTTCGGCACCTTATGTTTCCAGACCCACATCTTGCTTGCCGTTATCGGGTCAAGCTGCGGCCTCTTGAATTCGCGGGAAAGCTTCTCCATTGATGTGCCCTCGCATTTCAAATTGGCATTGCCAACGCCAAGCTGCCCGCGCGCGTATTGAATGTGCGGAACATCGGAAAGCGGTATTCCCATTATCTGCGAGGCTATCGTATCGATTGCAGCTGGATTCGTGCCGCTTAACAAAATGTTCATTTTTATTGAGCGCCCGCGTGTTGGCCCGTGCCCTTCCATCGCGTCGATGCCGTCCATTATCACGAGCTGGTTCGAGTAGATTTTGCAAAGCTTCACGAGAACTTCCGCTATTATGGGATGATATTTTATCCTTTTCATTTCAGGGACTGCGCCGAACATGTTTTTCACCGCGCCGGTCACGAGCGCGAACTCGTGCGTCTTCAGCACGGGGAGGTTCACGAAAAGGTCGTGCTTCGTGAAAGGCTCCTTCAGGTATTCGTATTTCGCTTCTTTGAAATGGTTCGTGAGGTTAAGGATTTTTCCGCCTTCTTCCTCGACAGCCTTCCTTATTCCAAGATTATCGAATGCTTCATCCGCGGTATTAAGCAGCGCATCTGATTCGAACACGATAACTTCTTCACTCCGCTTAACGAAATATCTCGTGACAAACCTGACCAAATCAGGCGATGTTGTCGCCCCGGGAATGCGCTGATGAAAACACAGGTTCGGCTTGATTATGACTTTCCCGTATTTTCTATCCCTGATAGTCTGTCTTATCAAGTCCTCAACAGCTGAGTAATCCAGATTTTCCACATGTTTCACAAAAACATTTTCCATAAAAACTGCCTTTCTTTAATAATCCGCGAACAGTATTTAAATATCGCAAGCTTTATTTTAAGCCATGAGGATAGCTTTTGTTTTAAGGCATATAACCGACAAGGGCTCATCGAAGTACGCGGTGGAAGTGATAAGGCGCATGCTTAAAAAGGGGCACGAAATCCATGTGTTTGCGAACAAGTGGGATGATATTGAGGGCGTGCATTTTCACAAGATTCCCGTTTTCACAGGAAATTTCCTCATCCAAGAAATTTCCCTCATACTCCTGTCAACAATCATAGTTAACCTGCAAAGGCATAAGTTTGACGCTGTATACTCGCAGCCGGGAAGGTTCTTTTCCCCCGATGTCGCCGGCGTGCACATTTGCGCCACCGGAGGCGGGAGCAGGCCAAAAGGCGTCCTGAACGGAATCCTGTACATTATAGAAAAGTTCAATCTTGGAAGGGCCAAGAAAATAATAGCGGTTTCCAATTCCATCAAAAACGAGCTGGCGAGGAACTATTCCATCCCTGAAGAAAAAATAACAGTCATACATAACGGCGTGGACCTTTCGCGTTTCTCCCGTGATAAAAGCGCAAGGCTGGAAATCAGGAAAAAATTCGGAGCAGGGAAAAACGAAGTCCTTCTGCTTTTTGTGGGCAACCCGTTCGGAAGGAAAGGTTTGGAGTATGCGATAAGGGCTCTGCCTATTGCAAAAGATTCAAAACTGCTGGTGATAGGGCGCGATAACATAGAACCGTATTTGAAGCTCGCTGAAAGGCTTAAGGCTGAAAAAAGGATATTATATTTGAAGTTTGCAGAGGATATATCGGATTATTTCTCAGCCGCCGATATTTTCGTCTTCCCCACTCTATATGAGCCTTTCGGCCTTGTTATAACAGAGGCTATGGCCTCAGGCCTGCCTGTTATCGTCAGCAAATGCGCGGGCGCTGCGGAACTGATTGATGACGGGAAGGAAGGACTCCTGCTGGACAATCCAAGAAATGAGAAGGAGATTGCGGAGAAAATAAACAGACTGATAAAGGATAAAAAGCTTAGAAATAAAATAGTTAGGCAGGCAAGAAATGTTGCGGAAAGAAATTCCTGGGATGAAGCCTCCAAGAAATGGCTGAGGGTTTTTGAGGAGATGCGGACTGAAAAACAAAAGCAGAAAATGTGAGATAAATGAAAATTCTCGACCTTGGTTGCGGCTCAAGCAAGATTGAATCCGAAGGAAACGAAGTCATAGGAGTGGACATCAAGAAAAACTCCGCAGCAGACGTAATCCACGATTTGGACAGATTCCCGTATCCATTCAGGGATGGGGAATTCGACATGGTCTGCGCCTCGCATGTTTTGGAGCATCTTTCCAACCC
>DAIDAN010000086.1 GCA_027310605.1 Candidatus Aenigmatarchaeota archaeon
GAATATATCAACATTATCAGAATTATTAGATTTTTCTTTTCATAATTCTATTAATTTAAAATTAATTGAAGAAGTTAGCTTATCTTCTAATAGAATAAAAGAAAAAGAAATAGAAGAATCATTAGAAAATTGGTTAAATAAGAATAATATTCAATTTGGGAAAAAAATTGTACCGCGAAAATATGGTCATATATATGAAACAGACAAAGGCATTATATATAGAATTGCACCCGTTACTCCAAATTTAATAGAACATATTAAAGGCAAGCCTCAAGATATTTTGCTTGACGGGAGATTTTGGATAGGAGGGGAAAATGAAAAATATGTTTATACTCCTTCTTATTTTCTAAAGCCTAAAGTTGGTACATTTAAAGATTTAGAAAAAGCTCTAGAAAAAACAATGAAAATATATAAAAATGAATTTAATTAGTTAATTTGAAAAAAAGCTATCTATATCAACTTATTTGTTGTAATTTTTTAGCAACACTCTTCTGTCCTATTGCAGGAATGAAAGATGCAAGTCTTGGTCCTGCATTCTTACCAAGCATTGCTTGATAAACGGCAGAATAAAAATCCTTGGCAGTTATTCCGCTTTTCTTTGCTGTGGCAAAAAATAAATTTTGCAGCTCTTTTTCGGACAATTCTTTTTTTGCCAATTCTTTTGAAAGAATTTGTAAAGCACGCTTCTGCCTCTCGCTCATTTTTCCAATCAATTCCTCAGGAGGACTATCCAGAACTTTTATTTTGTATTCTTCTGCGGCATAATGCTCAGTCCAATATTTTGAAAGTTTTAGTCTTAACTCTATCCTTTTCTTATCTTCTTCTGAAGGCTCCCCCTTCAAATATCCCGCCGCTCTTAACATCTCCATTGCCTTTTCCAGCATCCTGTCTTGCGGAATCGTCTGCGCTATCATCGATGCGAAAGTGTAGCGGATGCGCAAAGGCTTGTTTTTCGGAACCTTTGCCAATGAAAGTCCGTATGCGGCCTTGACATTTGCCATTTCCTTCTCATCTTCCACGGGATTGAAATACTTGTTTTCAATATCGTCAAACTCGTCCACCAAAAGATGAATGTCTTTCAGCGACAAGTCCCTTTGCTTCCCCGGCCTCTTGGTGTAGAAATACATCAGTACTTCCGGCTCTATTATTTTCAGCATGTCCTGCACGATGAAAACATTTCCCACGGACGCAGACATTTTCTGCCCGTCCACGAGGAAGAACTCGTAAACGTATGGAATCGGCGGCTCTATCCCGTAAATTTCTTTCGCGATGACCTGCCCGGATTTCCAGGAGCCCTCGTAATGGTCTTTTCCGAACGGCTCGAAAGTTGCCTGCTCAATTCCCCATTCCGCAGGCCATTCAAACCGCCATTGCAGCTTCCCTCCCCTAATCGAAACGTCGCCCTCGAAGCCGCATCCTTCGGTGCATTTCTTCTTTATCGCCTTTCCCCTGCAATTGAAATGCACGGTTTTCTTTTCCAAGTCGAAGGAGGAAATGTTTGAGAGCGTTCCGCAATTCGGGCATATTGCGTCAAACGGCATGTATTTTTCGCCTTTCGTTTCCTGGAATTTTGAGACTATCCTTCCGACGGTTTCTATGTTCTCGAAAACCTTTATTATGTAAGGGTCGAACCTGCCTTCCTCATAATATTGGTTTATTGAGACTATTTTCGGGAACATCCCGAGCGCGTTCAGGCCTTTCTCCCAGACCTTCGTGAAATGCTCGCTCCAGCTTTTGCAGCAGCCGAAAGGGTCTGGAATCCTGCACAGCGGCCTGCCGAGAAAGTTTTTCATTTCCGGAAACTTGTCGGAGCCGTGCCAATTTCCATCAAGGTCTGCAAGCTTTCTTGGAACGTCTTTCAAAGGATCCCTATCGTCAGAAGAATGCACGAATCTTGCGTCATGGCCCTTTTCTTTCACAAGCCTGTAAACAAAATGCGCGCGCACGACATCGTTCAGGTTTCCGATGTGCTTTCCTCCCGACGGCGTCTGCCCGCACCTTATCGAGGCGGGCTTTCCTTCCCTTTCCGCGCGCTCGATGACCTGCCTTGCCAGCTGCTCAGCCCAGAACATCGGCTCTTTTTCCTGCATAAGAAATTGTTTGTTTTTGAGTTATTTAAAATCTTATTCTAATATAATGGAAGAAGCTAAAAAGACATATCAAATAAAAAAAGAAAATAATAATGGAGATAATATTAAATCATCTAAGTCAAATATATAAAATTATCATAAAATAAATTCTATGCGCTTTTCGCCCTTTTCTTGAACCATTCGAGCCAGTCGTCGTAGACGCGCTCGGTGTCGATGAAACCGTTCTCGTTCTTGGAGCGCTCGGAAAGCATGTGGAACATCTGGTTGCTCTCCACCACTGTTTCGGCTTCCATGAGATTTTTATTTGCGTGATTCGCAATCTTAACTGTCGCCTGGCAAATCCTGC
>DAIDAN010000087.1 GCA_027310605.1 Candidatus Aenigmatarchaeota archaeon
CAATAATCTTGCAGCAGGACATGTGGCAAAGGCGAATCACAATCTCGTTGTTATGACTGATTTGAGCAAGCTCGGGCATTCCGACTGGGTTGTCATTGCCGCATATTATTCCATGTATCATGCTGCCACCGCTGTTCTTTCAAAGATAGGACTTGACAGCAAAGACCACGCCGCAACTGCGTCTGTTCTTGAATATTTTTTTGGCGAAAAAATAGGCTGGTTCCTTCTTCGGCGGTTCAATGAGATGAAAGACAGGAAGGATACGACAGAGCGCCTTAAGATTGAGGAGCGTTTCATCAGATATATGTGGAAAGTCAAACAGGAACGGGAAATCGTGCAATATGGAATCCAGACAGCATACAGAGAAACTGATTTTGTAATGAGGAGCGCGCGGGATTTTGTCACAAAGATGAAACTCGTGCTGGATGAAATCAACGATGAGGTCGCTGGCGTTGTTAAGAAAGAGATTGGGCGATTAAAATCTTCTGTTGAAAAGTGAAACAGAATTCATATCAACCGAATTGTTTTTCGGGGAGCGGGTTAATAAAGATTTTTGAGGAACAATATGGGTTGAATATCCAAAGACGGAACGGCTTTTTCGACCATCGATGTGGGATACTTTTAACAGCGTTCCAAACCGATAGGCGTATATTTCATATACGCCAGCCGCTTTTTCAGCTTGTTTCATAATGTGAATTGTGAATTTTTACAGAACGTTATCCAATCCACGCTTCCCTTATCCTGAAAGACACCCTGTTTTTCCTGAAAAAGTCAAAAAGTTTTTTGTAACGGATTACATAATATTCTGTAATAAGTTACACACGAAATCTCGCACCCTCGCCCTCCATCTTCCCATCAGAAGCGAGTTGCCGACAACGGATACGGAGGAAAAAGCCATCGTCGCTGCCACGATTATTGTTGGTCTTTAGTTTTGTTTCTCCATTTTCCGAGCGCTGTCTTGATTATCAGCGCGAAAATGCCGGCGATAATCAAAGCCCAGATTTCCCAAGGCAGCCAGCCCAGATAGCGGTTTATCGAGTCCGTCAGGTTCGAGATATAGATGTTGAACATCGTCTGGTATCCGCCTCCGCCCATTGCAAGCTGGTTCGTCTGCGCAAGATAGAGTATCAGGATTCCCATGAAAAGGAAGGTGAAGCCCGCCAGCATTTCCGCTATCGTGAGATTTATCCGCTTTCCCGCGATTGAATATGAAAAACCCTTCCTGAACGCTATGAACTTTTTCGTGAAGTCTGTCCTGTCAAGGAAGTAGGCTATTATGAAAAGGGGGGACACCATCCCGATTACATAGGCGAGCGTGTACAGCCCGCCCAAGAATATTGAGCCGGGCAGCACGGAGAGGGCGAGGGCGCCTGCCAAAACCGGGGCGCAGCAGAGCGTGGCAAATCCGGAAAAAACCCCCAGCCCGAAGACAGAGCCCGCGCTCTGGACCTTCTGCGTATTGGTTTTCGGATGCACCGAGAACGGAAGTGAGAAATGCCTGCCGAGCAACAAGGATAGTCCAAGAGTCAGGAGCAGCAAGCCTCCTGCTGCAAAAATCAGGTTATGATATTCGGCGAATATCTGCCCGAGCGCGGCAGCTCCCAAGCCGAGAGGCAGGAACACCGCAAGCAGCCCCAAGAAAAAAACGAATGTCATCAGTATTACGGTCTTCTTTTCCCTGAATATCGAGCCCAGATACGCGGGCAGGAGAACGCTTATGCAGCAGGGCGCGAAAAGCGCGGCGACGCCCGCGATGAAGGCGGTTATGAAAGAAGCGCCGATCAGCAATTCCATCATTATCAACTTTTATGAGATGCAACCGAAACGCATTTTTGTCCGGGCTGTTTTCTTTGTTGAAAATTCATAATGCAAAAATATTCCCGATAGAATCAACAAGAACCGCGAATTTATTTTTATTTTTCCGTAACGCGATTTTTCATTTTAAATCCTCATCAATTTTATCAATACGATTGAATTCGTATGCTGATTTTATAAAACAGAACCGATGTTAAAGCCGCTTGCTCTGATTGGCGTTTCAAATCATTCCATAATGTCTTATGAAAGCTTCGCCAGCTCGGCGGCAAGATTGTCGTTCCTTATCGCCATCTGCGGGTCGTCAAGGGCGTAGCGCACGATTCCGCTCTTGTCGATGAGGAAGTAGGTGTGACCGGGGAGGGA
>DAIDAN010000088.1 GCA_027310605.1 Candidatus Aenigmatarchaeota archaeon
ACGCTACACAGATTGAAGTAGGCTTCGCCTACTTCCATCGGTTAAGCGTTTTTATAAGATAAAATGTATCTGAATGATGTGAATTCAAACCATAATGCTTTTTTGTGTTGGGGATTGATTATTGATAATCAATTTTTTATTTTTGAAAAAAACACAACCAACAACCTATATTTTTCAAAACATATTTCGCAAGCAAAAAACATATTTATACCTTCATTTCCAATAGAAATGACCACGGTTTCTTTTGAAATCATTATGGAGCGAATTGCAATACGAAACGGTTTGTGTTTGCGCTATCGCGATTGTTTTGTTTGGCGTAAAACAAAAGTCCCTTCAAATGATTGATAGTGATTAAAGTGATATCATGGCATTGCAGGATATTTTTTCGGATTTCGTGAACGCGAAGTCGCTGTTCCGGGACAGGGAGGTGCTTTCCATCTCGTTCGCGCCTGAGAACATTCCGCACAGGGAAAGGCAAATAAACGAGCTTGGCAGGATTCTCGCGCCGGCGCTCGTCGGGGCGAAGCCGAGCAATGTCTTCATCTACGGGCGCACCGGCACAGGGAAAAGCCTGGTCTCGCTTTTCGTGGCGAAGGAGTTGGTGAAGGCAGCAAAGCTCGGCGGAATAAAGACGGTTTACATAAACTGCAAGATGAAAAAATCCGCTGACACCGAGTACCGGCTTATCGCGGCGATAGCGAAGGAGCTCGGAAAGGAGGAATGCCTGTTTGCTTGGGACGAGGCGCTTGAAAACAGCGGAAGGTTTGCAGGCTTCCTGAAAAAGAATTTTAATGCTGACTGGATAAAAAACGCGAAATTCGAGAAAACAGGCGGGGATGAAATAAAAATATCAGCGGAAAAAAACCTTCTCATATTGAGGATAAACGAAGAAAAAAACAGGGCCGTCTTGAGGATAAACGGCGGCGATGCCTGCGAATTCGCGGCGAGGGTGGGCGGGGGGAAATTAGAGCTCTGGAGGGAGAAAAGGGAAGACATACCTTTCACAGGGCTGCCAACGGAGCAGGTTTACAGGAAATTCTTCGAGAGGATTGACGGCGAGAGGCAGACCGTGCTCCTGATAATTGACGAGATTGACGCGCTCGTGGAGAAGACCGGCGACGGCATACTCTACAATCTGACGAGGATAAACCAGGAGCTGAAGAGCGCGAGGGTTTGCGTGATAGGAATAACAAACAACCTTTCTTTCATCGACAGCCTTGACCCGCGCGTGAAATCCTCGCTCTCGGAAGAGGAGCTCGTGTTTCCGCCGTACAACGCGGTCCAGCTTAAAGATATTTTGCGCGAGCGCGCGGAAAAGGCTTTCTCGCCCGAAGCGCTGGACAGCGGAGTGATAGAGAAGTGCGCGGCGCTCGCGGCGCAGGAGCACGGCGACGCAAGGAGGGCGCTTGACCTGCTGCGCGTGGCCGGGGAATTGGCGGAGCGCTCGGGAAGCGCAAAAGTCGGATTGCAGCATGTTGACTCCGCGGAGGAAAAGATAGACACGGACAAGTTTGTCGAGATAATAAAAACGCAGCCGAAGCAGAGCCAGATAGTGCTTTACACCATACTCAAGCTCGTGAACGGGAGCAAGGAAGTGCTCACGAACGATGTGCTTTCCGCATACCAGAATAATTGCGCCAAGCACGGGCTAAAACCGCTCACGCAGCGGCGCGTTTCCGATTTGATAGCCGAGCTTGACCTTTTCGGGATAATAAGCACGAAGAATGTCTCGCGCGGCAGGTACGGCAGGACGCGGGTGATAACGCTTTCGGTGGGCGACGCTGTGCGGGAAAAGATAAACCGGGCGCTCAGCGAGGTTTTCTATTAGGAGATTCTTATGGCTTGTTCCCTTTATCCCTGCTTCGACATAACTTCCGGAAAAATCAAGAGAGGAAAAAACGGGCGCGCGGAATGGGTTTGCGGCGTCTGCGTGCGACCGGGCGCGAACATAAGCAAAACAAGCCGTATCG
>DAIDAN010000089.1 GCA_027310605.1 Candidatus Aenigmatarchaeota archaeon
GCGGAAAGGAAAAGGCGCGCGAATTCAAATCTCACCCTCTGCGCCATTTCTGAAAAAGGTTTAAAAAGATTACGCGCGCAGTTTTATTATGGTTGCGGATGGAAATAATATTGGCGAGGAGAAAAGGCTGAAAGAGTGGATGAGGGCGGAGGAAACTGTTTCTCTGGGAATTGAAATCAGCGAAGTAAGAATAGAAAATAACTTTGTGAACATAGAAGGCTGGGTCATGTCAAGCGAGGCGGAAGGGGAGAAACACGGAGTTCTTCTCCCTCTAAAAAAAGATTCCAAAAACAAATACAGAATCATGATGGATGAGGCAACCCATTACTGCAAAGATGTCAAATACAGGGGCGCTGTCGTCTGCCGCCATGTCCGCGCATTTGCAATTTATGTTACGAAAAATTTCAAGGAAATAAAGAAAGAATACAATCTGAAAGGCGTGAATCTGGCGTAGCGGTTTCTGCAAAAAATCTTTAAATACCTTTCAGCACCAACTATGAGCGGGAAGATTTTCGCAGGATATCCTTTGAGAGGGTTTCCAATCGTGTTCTGAGACGCAATAGAGAAAGGAAGAAATGATTATAACGCTTAAATAGGCGCAAGGTGACTTGCGCTCTTTTAAAACCTTCGGTTTTAAATAGGTTTAATCAGATAAAGCGTTTGCAGCATTTACGCGCAAAACCGTCGTAGCTGAATTTTTATTTTGAGAAAACGGTTTTCATAACAATATTTACAAAATAAAACAGAACGGACGAAAACGCTTGCAAAGAAATCAGACAGCGCAAATGAAACTGATTCGTAATGTTGTGATTTTATGCCGCAGGAAAGAAGGCCGTTGAGGGGAGGTCGCGGGTTTTATCCGAAGAAGCGCGCGGCGCGCATTTACCCGGCGCAGAAGTTCCCGAAGTCGAAAGAGGCGAAGCCGCTCGGTTTCGCGGCATACAAGGCGGGAATGACGCACATCCAGGTGCTGGACACTAACGCGAAGTCAAGGACGAAGAACCAGCTCGTGGCGAAAGCGGTTTCAGTGCTTGAGTGCCCCCCGCTTTCGGTTTATGGATACAGACTATACAAAAATAGCGTCCATGGCCTGAAAACCTTGGGAGAAGTTTATGCGGAGAAATTCGACAAGCGATTGGAAAGGAAAGTAAAAATAAAACAGGGGCAGGCAAAAAAAATAAGCGAGGAAAATATTTCGCGCGTGCGCCTGCTCTGCCACACGAACCCCGTCTTCAAGAAAACGCCGGAGACTTTCGAGGTTGCGCTTGGTGGGAGCGCGAAGGAGCAGGTAGAGGTAGCCAAGCGGCTGCTCGGAAAACAGATTAAGATTTCAGATGTTTTCAAACCGGGGGATTATGTTGATGTCTCGTCCATCTCGAAGGGGCAGGGCTTTCAAGGTCCCGTGAAAAGGTTTGGAATAAGGCTGCATGGAAGGAAGATGAGGCATATGCACAGGCATGTGGGCTCGCTGGGCGGCGCCGAGCCCGGAAAGGTAAGGCCTACCGTTCCCGCGGCCGGACAGCTTGGATTTCAAACCAGGACCGAGCTTAACAAGCGCATATTGAAGATAGTGGAACCGAAAGAGATAAATCCGAAGGGCGGTTTCCCGAATTTCGGAATCGTGAAAACCGAAAGCATACTTTTGGAAGGCAGCGTTCCCGGTTCGCGAAAAAGATTGATAAGGCTGCGCGCGCCCATGCGCCCGCCGCTTTCGAAATATCCGGTAGAGATAAAATACATCTCGCTGGAAAGCAAGCAAGGATAGAAAATAATGAATTAAAACAATTTACAAAAATAAAAAACGGAACACACGAAAACAGCAATCAATGCAATCGAAATTCAATCCGTATTGTTGATTATTATGCCACAAAAAACAGCAGCGATTTATGATTTGAAAGGAGCGCGCACCGGAGAGATAAAGCTTCCGAAAGTTTTTT
>DAIDAN010000008.1 GCA_027310605.1 Candidatus Aenigmatarchaeota archaeon
GCATTAACATAATCATCCACGCCGTCGAAAGCGAGGGCGTTCCCGAACTTTCCCGCAACCCATTGCGGAGGAGAACCAACAGGCAGCAAAGTTCCCGCATTCCCGTTCCCGCTTCCGTCATTCGCTGTCGTTCCAGAGCCCTCGTTGAAGTCCCATCTTCCAACCAGCCCGTTGCTGTTCGGCTCAACATCAACCAAAACCTGCGCATAAGTCGCGCCGTTGCTTATCTTCAGGTTGTGGTTTCCCGGCTGGATTTGCCAGAGCCCGGATATGTTCACGACGCCTGCGGAATTCTCCGCTATCGCGTTCGCGCTTGCGCCGAGCGCAATGCCGTCCATTGTCACGATTAACGAGCTGTTCTGTATTGTTCCCGTGCCGCAGTTCCTCAGCGTGACCTGGTTGCCGTTTATGTTGTCAATCCTCATGCACTGGGAAAGCTGGCTCGTGAGCTGCTGCGCCTGGCCGCCGGCGGCGCCCGTTGCAGTTGACGCCAGCCCTGAAGAAAAAGCGTAGAACGCGCCGATTAAGGCGACCGTTATCAGCAAGAGCATTATTGTTGCGATGATTGCAGAAATACCTTTCATAACAAAAAATAGGAGAAGTATAATATAAAGGCTATTTTATTTCAGAAATATTTTCAGCAAAAATCGAAATAAAGCGGTTTATATTTTTGAATTCAAGACATAATGGTTGTTTCAGCAAATCTTCTTCCCTATCTGCGCGAGCAGAGTGCTGTTGATGTAAATCGTGCTGTTCGTTCGCAGCGCGAGCGCTATCGCGTCCGAGGGCATCGCGTCAAGCGCCAGCACCTTCGGGCCGCTCCGCAGGATGATGTCCGAATAATAATATTTGCCGTCATAGCCGTTGAACTTCACAGCCTCGAGCGTTATGTTGAAGGCTTTCATTACCTGCGCGAAAGTGTCGTGCGTGTTCGGGCGCTCGCCCATAGCTCCGTCGATTCCTTGCTGTATTGACTGCGCCCGCTCCGGCGATGTAGTAGCGACTATCGCGGTGCAGTTGTTCCCGATTATTATGGAGTCTCCGGAAACCTGCAGCACGTTGACCTCGACAAAGCCGTCCGTTGAGAAATACCGCAGCGCAGCGAACCCCGCGAGAACCAGAATCGCAAAAGCGGCGAGCGCGATTAAAAATATTTTCATCCTGCGTGCGGAACTGTCGCCGCTTTTTTTCGCGTAATTGTATTTGTATGGCATATCAATGGTTGGAAGCGGAAAGATATAAACATGCGATGCGTTCTTATACTTGTCGAGCAACAAGTTTACCTATGCCCCTGTAGCATAGCTAGGCCTTTTTCTTTTAGGCGAAGAACTTGCAAAAGAAAAACGCCTGCGAAAAAGAAAAGGAGAAAGGTCCTATATTGGATTGTGCAAAACAAACAGTGCGTCAGTTTCCTAAACTGATGACCCGCGTGGGCTTTTTTCTTTCCCACGAAAAAAAAACTTTTCGGGGCGCCGGAAACTCTGTTTCCGTGCGCAAAATAAAAAATCCCAGGCAAAAAAGAAATTATTATAAGAAAAACGCGCACGAAAAGCAAAGCTTTTCGGCGGAGCCAAAAACCTTAAAGGTTTTTGTGCCCCTGCGAAAAAGAAAACAAAAATAAAAAGATATAAAAAGAAAAAGCCAACGGGAGTTCAAATCCGCGAAATGGGAAAACGCAGGGGGTATCAGGAATACCCTAAAACTGAAGGGGGAGGCGGCACAACTTTCCCCCTGCGGTTCGGTCGCGGCGGGGGCACCATATTCTATCCTGTACAAAACATTCTTTGTAACATATATTTCTTGGAAGCTGAAATGGCAAACCTTTATATATGTGTTTGCGCCTCTATTAAGATAAAAAATACTCAAAGATGCTCTTTATGAATATCGGGGATATAAGCGTCATTATTTCAGTCCTTTCAGGCATGATAGCCATCCCTTTCGCTGCCTCGACCGTCTCGATAGCGGACGATTCCAACTACGGGCTCGCTGCCATACTCAACAGCACCCCCGAATTCGCTTCCAATCTGTCGGATTCGATTCCGATGCTTGTTTCCAAGTCCGTCAGCGAGGAGGGGATAAAATATGCTTACCGCACCCCTTTCGGCGAGTTTGACATTTTCATTTCGCCGGACAAGTTCGAGGAGTCCCTTTTGAAGGTTGGAAAGAAGGTCTCGTTCTCGCAAAGCAGTTCCGAGCAATTATGGGAGATTTCGCTGCCTTCGGAAAGCCTTTCGATAAATCACGGCGGCCAGAAGATAACTGAAACCTACCGAAACCTTGACGGCTACCTGAAGATAATAACCGAAAACGGCTATGTGTCGCGCAACAAGTCCGGCACAGCTTCGGAAGAGGAGCTTCAGGCAGGAATGCTCCGCCTTGAGAAGGAGATGAACGAGACAGTCTCTTTGATGAAGAACATGAGCGAGAAGATTTTGAACGTGACGCCTGATTTAGGTCAAACGCCCGTGTATGTGCAGGCAAATGCGCAGAATATTACCATCAACGAACTGCTTCCGAACCCGAGCGGGGGCTCGCAAGATTATAATAAGGATGGGAACACGACAAACGCTGGCGATGAGTTCATAGAACTCTACAACTCTGGCGATGCTGACATATCCGTTGCAAACTGGCAGCTAATCAGCGGAAGCAGCATACTAATCATAAATGATGCAACAATCCCGGCAAAAGGTTTTGTTTATTTTATCGCAGGAAACAAAACAGACACAGAAAACGGAAGCAGCGGATGGAGCGGCTCTTGGGCAGGACTATCGAACAGCGGAGATAGCGTGACGCTTAAGGACAGCAATGGAAACGTTGCGGACAGCTTCACGTATGTGAGCAGTAGCGCAGGCAGGTCTATTGGAAGACTTCCTGACGGTTCTGGCAATTGGATTTTAAGCATGACGCCTTCGCCAGGAGAGATAAACTATTAATCGAATGTTAGAATTTTTATTTTGTTTTACAACATCTATTTGCCCTGCAGAAATCCGCGATAAGGAATGAAACAACATAATCAGAACGGCTGTTAAAGCTGCTCTACATATTCAAGTTCATTCCATACTGATGCGGATCATTTCTTCTTCCCGTTTTTTGCAGAAAAGAAGTTTCTCTCCGCTTCAATCCCTTTCCTCACGAAGTCCGCGCCGCCCACCGCCGCGGAGCTTATCCCGTCAAGGAACTTGTACACTATCGCGCCCGAAGCCAATATCGCGGCGCTTGCCAGCGCGATTCCTGCATTGAACTGGAAAAGCATTATGATGCTGGACAGCAGCCCGAGGAAGGGCAGCACCGGAAAAACGCCGATGTTTACCGGGACCTTGAAGCCCCTCTCGACCGCGGGCTCCCTGAAGCGCAGCCAGATCAGCGAGAGGTTCACGAACGCGAAAATCAGGAAAGCGCCGAAATCGGTGACGCTCGCGACCGTCCTGATGTCGCCTATCATGATGAAAAGCAGCGCGACAGCCATCATGCAGAATATCGCGACATAGGGCGTCTTCCTTTTCGAATGGATTGACGAGAATATTTTCGGCAGCGAATGCTCCTCCGTCATCCCGAAGAGCATGCGCGAGTACGCTATCAGGTAAATCAAGACCGTGGAGGCGGTTGCAACGAGGGCTATCAGCGAGAACAGCGGCACGGAACCGGGCAGCGCGGTTTCCGCAACATCAGCGAGCGGGGCGTCCGATTTCGCGAGCTCCTGCCAGGGCAGGATTGATACCGCGGAAAGCGACACGAGCACATACAGCGCGGCCGTTATCAGCACGGACAGGATTATTGCCTTCGGCACGGTCTTCCGCGGTTTTTTCGTCTCCTCGGAAATGTTCACAATGTCCTCGAAGCCGAGATAGGCGAAGAAGATGAAAGCTGCCGCTGACAAAACCCCGCCGAACCCGAAGCCCGCGCCAGCATAGTTCACGCTGCCGAAATATGGGAGCCCGAGAAAAATTATGAGCAGCAATCCGCCGACAGTCACGGACACCAATGCGAGGTTCAGCTTCATCGACTGCTTCAGCCCGTAAAAATTCAGCAGGGAAAGCCCGGCTATCAGCGCGACCGCATTCAGCGTCGCGGGCGTGCCTGCAATCTTTTCGAGATAGCCGCCGAACCCGAGCGCGACTGTCGCAGCGCCGACCGCGCCCACGAAAATTATGAACCAGGCAAGCGAGAACGAGAAAAGCTTGCTGGAAAACGCCCTTCTCGTGTACACATACTCCGCGCCCGAGCGCGGGTACATGGACGAGAGCTCGGCATAGCTGAGGCCGGTCAGCCCCGCTATCGCCGCGGCAATCAGGAAGGAAAGCCACAAGCCGTTTCCAGCCATCCCCGCAGCCTTCCCCACGAGCACATAGATTCCCGCGCCGATTATCACGCCGAGCCCGTAAAGCACATCCTGAAAAAGCGAAAGCTCGCGCTTCAGATGATTGCCGCCGATAACCTGTTTCCGGTTTCGCCCGAGCATGAGGAATGTTCTGTTTCCGGGTTAAAAAGGTTTGCAGAAACCGCGGCTCTGCAGGAATCAACATTATGGAATCTTCTGCATTAACAGGAACGCCGATTATAGCCTCGTCGTTAGCGGCTGAAAAAGCCATTCCGATTTTGGATTCAATCCTTATCGCAGGATGCACAAAATCTTTCAGATTTCAGCATGCCGAAAATCCGTAGGATTTTCGTGCATTTCTGCAGAGCTTAAAATCGTCTTGCCGCCGCGCCTGCGCCGTAAAAACATTAAGCGGGATAAATTTATTAACCGTCCAATCAATATTGTAGCTGTTAGGGGGTTTATTATGGACGAGATCTCTGCAAAAACGGAAAGCGCCGCGAAAAAAGGGAAAAAAAAGGCAAAGACTTTCCTCACCTTCAGGAAAATCTTCATCATCATACTCGTAATATTGTTCGCTACTTCCGTTTCCGTGCACCTTTTCCATGGGGAGGATTTTTGGGATGCGATCTACTGGACTGCGTGCTCCATGACATGGTCGGAATGCAAAGTGGGTGTTTTATATACGGATGCAATCAAAATTATGTCCGTAGTCAATGGCATAGCTGCTGAAGGCATCCTGCTCGTGCTGGTCTGGACTTTCTCGGAAAGGATGCTCGGAATAGACTTGGGTGTGGTAAGGATGAAAAGAAAGATAGATGCCATGAAAAACCATTTCATAATCTGCGGCTACGGCCGCGTCGGGGAAAAGGTTTCCGAGATTCTCGAGCAGAACGGGATAGATTTCATCGTGATTGAAAAGAAAAGGGAGGTTGCGGAACAGCTCAAGGAGAACGGGACTCCCGTGATAGAAGGCGACTCCATGAACCCGCGCACTCTCGAGAAGGCGGGAATAGGAAGGGCGAGGGGGTTGGTCTCAACTCTCGGCGCGGATTCGGACAACATCTTCCTGTCGCTGACCGCGAAGGAGATGAACCCCAAGATAATGGTTGCGGCGCGCGCGCACTCGGAATCCGTTGTCAGCAAGCTTCACAAGTCCGGGGCGAGCATCGTCGTGCTTCCTGAGATTGTGGGCGGGCTCGAGCTCGGGCGCGAGATTCTGCAGCTCGAGGAAACGCACAGGGACAGGCTGATAAGCAGGAGCAACCATGTCAAGAGCTTTAACAAGAAAACAATATTCTGAAATGTTGTTCCAGCAACGCTTATAAATTCCGCGCGAAAAATAATTCTGAAGAAGCGTTCAGCCGAAAAGCCGTTCAGATTTTTTAATTCAATCCGTAATGTTTTTTGCAAAACGGTTTTCGCAGAAGAAGATAGTTTTGAAAGAATTAAACGAAAAATAAAAAATAAAACAGTTACTCTGAAAACGCAAAAAGTAAAAACAAATCCAGTTGATAAAAATGTGGCTGCAAATCCGTATGTACCTCCTTGTCGCGGCGCTGTTCGGGATAGTGTATGCGCTCGTCTCGGTGGTAGGTACGGCTCTCGGTGTCGGCGGCTTTCTGTTCTACGGGATTCTCGCCACATTGATTATGCTCGCGCAGTACATGCTCGGCCCGAAAATCGTGGAATGGACGATGCAGGTGCGCTATGTCTCGGAGGAGGAAGAGCCGGAGCTTCACAAGACGGTTGCGGAGCTCGCGAAAAAGGCGGGGCTGCCGAAGCCGCGCGTCGGCATCGCGAAAACGCAGATGCCGAACGCTTTCGCTTTCGGGCGCTGGGCTTCGGACAGCCGCGTTTGCGTGACAGAAGGGATATTGAAGCTTCTGGACAAGAAGGAGCTGCGCGCCGTGCTCGGCCACGAAATCTCGCATGTGAAAAACAGGGATGTGATTACCATCACCCTGATAAGCGTAGTTCCCACGCTCGCCTGGTATGTTGCGCAGAGTTTTTTGTTTTCCAACAGCAGGGAAAGGGGGAACGCGGCTGCAGTCGGCGCGCTCGCTTTCGCGATTTATTTCATCACGAACCTGCTTGTTCTTTACGCTTCAAGAATAAGGGAGTACGCGGCTGACAGCGGAAGCGTGCATCTGGAAAACAGCCCGCACTACCTCGCTTCAGCGCTCTACAAGCTCGCCTATGGCAGCGCAAAAACCCCTGCTTCGGAGAAAAAAAGGGTTGAGGGGATGAAGGCGTTTTTCGCGAACGACCCGTCGCGCGCGATTGAGGAGATAAGCGAGCTCGAGCAGATTGACTTGGACAAGAGCGGCACAATAGACAAGAGCGAATTGGAGGCGCTGAAAAAGGCTCAGGTTCGGATAAGCGGAGCCGACAGGTTCCTCGAGCTTCTGAGCACGCACCCGAACATGGTCAAGCGAATCCAGACGCTCGCGGAGATGGAAAATTGAAATATCGTTATGATTGATTTTCAGGAACGCTCGTAATAGCGTGATGTCTATCAAGTTTAACTGTCGTCTTGGTGTGAGATGAATTGATAATGGAACAGCTGTTCTGATTATGGAATTCAAGTAATATCGATTTTTATTCAACCTCCATCCTCGCTATCTCCGCCTTCGAAAGCAGGAACAATATTTTCCTTTCCGCGCCGACTTGCGCGTCCTCCATCACAACATGCGAGTCCATTCCCGCGAACTTTCCGGAAATATTTTTTCCGCTTTTCGTGAAAACCCTCGCCCGCCTTCCGGAATAGCGCAGGAAATTCTTATCATTCTCAAAAATCTGTTGATTAGCATTCGAATTTGGATTGATTTCTTTTTTGTCTTCTAATCCCATGGCATTTTCAATCTCCTCTTTTTCTATTTCTTCCAGAAAGCTCTCGGTTTTGTTAATCATCCCGCCGTTTCCCGCACTGATTTCATTCGCATTGGCAATGCCTAAATTATTTTCGCGCGCCGTTTCCGCTTTTTCTTCAGCATCATCAAGAAGTTTTGACGCGGGAACGAAATCGGGAACGCCGCCGTCCATGCGGGGCGCGGTTTTTCCTTCCGCAGTCAACGGTATCTTTTTTACCGCGCCCGAAACGCCGTCTGCAATGTTATCGGCGCTCCTTTCATTTCCGTAACCTGGTTTCCCGTCCTCCATCTTCATACCCCGCAGGTTTTTATTTTTTTGCCTTTTCTCGAGATTCCTGTGCGCGACTACCCCCGCAAGCACGGAAGCGCCCACGAACGCATACCCGAAAAACACGAGATGTCCGTAACTCACCGGCTGGAAAATTTTCAGGAGCGCGAGCACCGCGCCTGCAACTGCCGTGCCTATCAAAAAAGACCATTTCAGGGTATGGCGCATAAGAAAATTATATCCCGCATATTTATGCTTTTGTCTTCAGAATGCTTTGTCGCATAATTATCAATACCTAACAGCTAATTCTATAATGGCTCATGAAAAAGCGCAAAAAGAGAGCCAAGGAATATGCAAGAAACTGGAAGAGCTACAATGAACAGCTGGTGAAGCGGGGAGAGATGCTCTTTGACCTTGAGTTCTTGGATAACTGGAGCAGGGAGCTCGCTGTTTTTGATTTTTATCATATTTTCTTATTGAATTGTTTCGCTTAAAAAAGCATTCTTTTTATCCTCCCTCCGCGAATAACCCATATGCATCTCCGTTTCTGCCTGCTTGACGCGGACTATATCGAGGAAGGGGAAAAAGCGCTTGTGCGGCTGTGGGGTGTTGACCTGGAAGGAAAGACCGTTTGCGTTCTCGCGGAAAAGGAACCATATTTCTATGTCCTGCCGAAAGACGCTGTGAAAAAAGCTGAGGAGCAGATAAAAAAAGAGCTTGAGAAGAAAAAACAAAACATAATCAGGATTGAAACTGTGAAGCGAAAGCTCGGCAGGGATGAAAAAACTTTCCTGAAAATCTTCTGCAGCCTGCCTGCAGATGTGCCGAAAGTCCGCGAGCTCGTGAAGAATCTTTCGGAAGTGGATGAGCAGTATGAATATTCGATAAACTTCTACCGCCGCTTTTTGGTTGACAATGATTTCTCGGGAATGCAATGGCTTGATGTCGAGGGAGATGAGATAAAGAAAGATTACACGGTTGAAAAGACTATTATGGCAAAAAATGTGCAGGCTGCTGTTAAGACGAATACAACGAAAGCCGTAAAATCCGTTAAAACAAATTCAAGTGATATCGATAATATTCCAAAAATAAAAATCTTATCTTTCGAAATCGAGACTTTCGAGGAGGCGGGAAAAAGCAGGCTGACAATGATTTCTATTGTCTCGGACAACCTGAATAAAATTTTGAGCTACAGGAAAACTTCATACAGGCACGCGGAAACCGTCAGCGACGAGAAGCAGATGATTGAGCGGTTCGCGGAGATTGTGCGCGAGCAGAATCCTGACATAATTATCAGCTATAACGGCGATGAATTCGATTTTGCTTTGATGCAGGAGCGCGCTCTGGAATTGAAGGCAAGGCTCGCGCTCGGAAGGGAAGGCTCCAACATAAAATTCGAGAGGCGCGCAAGGACATCGAGCGCGCATATCGCGGGAAGGGTTCATATAGACTTGTATAACTTTATTGCAAATATTTTAGGCGCGCAGCTGCAAACCGAGACATTGAGCCTTGACGCTGTCTCGGCGGAACTGCTCGGCGACAAAAAAATCGGGATGGAGCTCGGGCAGATAATGGAGGACTGGCGCGAGAAAAAGGATTTGGCAAAGCTCGCGGAATATTGCTTGAAAGATGCGGAATTAACATTGAGATTGGGAAACTTTGTCCTGCCGCAGATATACGAGTTATCGAAGCTCGTTGGTCAAGCCCCTTTCGATGTCTCGAGGATGATGTACTCGCAGCTTGTGGAATGGTTCCTGTCAAGGCGCGCTTTCGCATTGAAAACGATTATTCCAAACCAGCCGAAGTTCGCGGAAATCGAGGAGCGGAGAGCAAGAAAGAAATATATCGGCGGCTATGTGAAGGAGCCGGTTGGCGGAATACACGAAGGCCTGGCAGTGATGGACTTCCGCTCGCTTTACCCGAGCATAATCGCGACCTTCAATATTTCTCCAGAAAACTTGGACTGCGGAAAAATGGAATATGGTCACAAGGTGCCGGAATCGAAGCACTGGTTCTGCGGGGAGCAGGGTTTCGTCTCGGGCGCGGCAAGGGAATTGATTGAAAGAAGAATCGTGTCGAAGAAAAAATTGAAACAGATAAAAAATCCGCAAGAATGGCGCAAGCTGAAGAACGAGGAGCTCAGCCTGAAGACAGTGACGAACGCCTGCTACGGCTATCTCGCGTTTCCCGGCTCCAAATGGTACTGCCATGAGTGCGCTGAGAGCGCGGCAGCTTTCGGGAGGTTCTTCATAAAAAAAATAATCGCGGACGCGGAGAAGGAGGGATTCATAATAATTTATTGTGACACGGACTCGCTGTTTGTGAAACTGAAAAACAAATCCGGCAAAAAAAACCTTGAGCGCGAAGTCCGAAAATTCCTTGGTAATGTAAACAAGTCCCTTCCCGGAATGCTGGAACTAGATTTGCAGGGAATATACGGACGCGGGATTTTTATCCCGAGAGGCGCCGCGCCCGGCACTGCGAAAAAAAGGTACGCGCTCATCGACGAAAAAGGGACGCTCACAATCCGCGGCCTCGAGAAGGTGAGAAAGGACTGGAGCAATGTTGCGAAGGATACGCAGGAGAAAGTTCTGTGGTTCGTGCTGAAGGACAGCGATGTTGGCGCGGCCGTGAAATATGTCCAATCCGTAATAAAAAAAATAAGGCAGAAAAAAATTCCGCTCCGCGACCTGCTGATTTACGAGCAGCTTACAAAGCCGCTGCACGAGTACAGACAAATCGGTCCGCATGTAGCAGCCGCGAGAAAAATCCAGGAGCGAGGCCGCCCTATAGGCGCGGGAATGATAGTGATTTACGCGATAACAAAGGGAAAAGGCTCAATATCGGAAAGGGCCGAGCCGATAGAAGACTTTTCGCTGAATGACATCGATAATGAGTATTACATCAGCAACCAGGTTGTTCCCGCAGCGCTGCGCGTGCTGCAGGTGCTCGGAATCACGGAGGAGCAGCTTCTCGGGAATGGGCTGGAGAAGTTTGTGAAGAAGGCAGGCAGAAAGAAATAATCATCTTCTAATTTCAAAATTCTCAAACTCTCCTATTGCATCAGAGCAATTTATTTTCACATTCCTTATCCGCGCGGACTTCGGTCCTCTTCTCATACGGGAAATAAACCTTTCCAAATATTTCTCATTCCCTTGCGCCAGAATTTCCACAGAGCCGTCCGGCAGATTCTTAACCCATCCAGATATTTTCAGCCTGTCCGCCTCCGCTTTCGCGAATGCGCGGAAGGAAACCCCCTGCACAATGCCGGCAACTATTATATGCGCGCGCTTCATAAATTGTATTGTAATTTGCAATAAAAATAGATGATGTTATGAAAATTAAAAACATTACAAAAAAATTCTCGCTGGAGTGCGAGACAGCGGAAACGCCTTGGAAGCAGGCTGTAGGCCTTTCGTTCTCCGCCAAGAGGAGGAATATGCTTTTTCTTTTCCCTTTTGAGCGAAGCTGGGAGTTCTGGATGCTCGGAATGCGATACCCGTTACGAATCATCTTTATCGATGGCGACAAGCGCATTATTGAAGTTCGGGAAGCTGAGCCGCTTTCGCTGAATCCGAAAACTTGGAAAGTTTATGCTCCGAAAAGGAAATGCAAATATGTTCTGGAAGTTCCGAAAAAAAGCAAATTTAAGTTCTCAAAAGGAGATAGATTGGAGTGGTAGAAATGAGAATAAAAGCTATCAGTTTATTTTATGAGAAGGGGCTTGAGAAAGAAGCGGATATTTCAAAAGATATTATTGAGATTGTTTTTGACTTCAAATTCACATTGATAGAAAAAGAAATAAAGAAGCTTTTCAAAAATAGCAAAAAGCTGAATGGATATATCATTCAAATTCCAAAAGACAAGAACGCTTGCGTTATTCTTACAAAGAAGGATATTTACCCGTACGGCTCTTCCTCAAAAAAGGATGACTGGGTTTTTGGAATTTCTACAAACCAGCGGAAGATAATAGTATCAACTGCAAGACTCGGGAAAAATAAAAACAAAAGAACCGGAAGATTGATTTACCTGTTGATTCACGAATTCTCGCACTTCATTTTTAATGACAAGCCGAAGCATTACAAGAATTTTATCTATAAAAATCCAGAGAGTGGGCATAAGATGTATTTTGGAAAGCATTGCATGGATGATAGATGCGTTATGGTTGAATCAATAGATTTGAAAGACTTGGACAGACATATCGAAAAGAAATACGAGAATTTTTTCTGCAAGAAATGCATGGAATATCTGTGATAATATGAAAATCAAGCTAGGCCTGAAGCCGTTCAAGCAGGAAAGCGCGGAAGGCTGCGGCGCCGCAGCGCTTAGGAGCATTCTGGATTTTTTCGGGAAGAATATGGGCGAGAAGGAAATAATGGAAGCGGCTGGAGGGGTGCAGAAGGGGGAGGAACATTACGGCGTGCTTATGATTCATATGGCCGCGTTCGCATACAGGGCAGGCTTCTTCATCCACGCATATATTTATGACATGGGGCTTCTCAAGCCCGAGTGGGAGCGCATTGGCAAAGAAGAGCTTGCTGCGAATCTTGAAACCCTGAAAGCAAAGTTTTCCTCGGAGAATAAAAAAACAAACGAAGATATAATTGATTCCATATTGCAGCTTTTGAAAAACAACCAGGATGTGAAGATAAAAGTTCCGGACAAGAAAGACATAATACGTTTTCTAGAAAAGGGATTGCCTATAATGATTTCCGTGAAGGCGATGCTTCTGGAAGCGGATTCAAAAATAAAACCTGATGTCGGGCATTATGTGGTTGTAAGCGGTTATGACTCGGAGAAAGAAACCTTTTCGGTCGTCGACCCTTTTTACGGGAATGAATATGATGTGGATGAAGCAAGACTGATGCTCGCTTGGCACATCAACGCGATAGAATCGTCAGCATATCTGCTGGCTTTCGAGGCGAAGTGATTTTTATGGAAGAAACAATTTTAAAAAAATACATTCAAGCGGGCAAAATCGCGAAGGAAGTTTTGGAATATGGAAAATCCCTCGTGAAAGAAGGCGCGAGCGTTCTCGAAATTGCCGAGGCGATAGAGAAAAAAATATTCGCGCTCGGGGGCAAGCCCGCTTTTCCAGTCAACATCGGGATAAACGAGACAGCCGCGCACTTTTCTCCGACAATAAGCGACAAGACAACAATCAAGCCCGACGATTATGTGAAGCTGGACTTGGGCGTTCATATAGACGGCTTTATCGCGGACACGGCGATCACGGCAAGTCCTGCGGGAAAGGACAGGCTTATGGAATGCAGCGAGAAGATGCTGGAGGTTGCGCTTCCGCTTTTCGTGCCGGGCGCGAAAATTTCCGAGATAGGCGAGACTATCGAGGGAATCGCAAAAGAGTTCGGGTTCAATCCCGTGCGAAACCTGACCGGCCACGGGCTGAAGCAGTATGACTTGCATGCGGGAACGAATGTCTTCAATGTGAAAAACTCGTCGGGCAAAAAATTGGAAGAAGGCGAAGCCTACGCGGTCGAGCCTTTCTGCACAGCAGGCGCGGGGCTTGTCAAGGACAGCGGGCCCTCCCTGATTTTCATGTGGCTCGCGGACAAGCCGCTCCGCCAGATGGAAGCGAGAAAAATTTTGGAGCTTGCCAAGACGGAATACGCGCGGCTGCCCTTCGCGAAACGATGGCTTGAGAAAAAATTCCCGCAGCTGAAGCTGAACCTTGCGCTGAACGAGCTGACGCGGACGGGCGCGCTTCACGCATTCCTGCAGCTGAAGGAGGTTTCGGGAAAGCCGGTCGCGCAAAGCGAGCATACTGTCATCGTTGCGGAAAAGCCTGTTGTGACAACGCGATAGAATCGTTGTGTATTGAATTATTATTTCCGTAATGCAAACCTATAAATATTTGAAATTGCAAACAATTATAGCGATAATTATGAAAAAGCTTTTCGCGCTTTTCGCGCTCGGAATTTTCGTCTTGAGTTCCGCTTCTGCAGCGCTTGCGCAGGCTTCCGCCGAGAGCGCGCTGGTGCAGAATCCGGGCGCGCTTCCCGACTCGTTTTTCTATCCCTTCAAGAGGCTCGGCGAAAACCTGCAGCTTTTCTTCACTTTCGACAATCTTGAAAAGGCGAAGCTGAAATACAGGCTTGCGGAAACGAGGCTCGCGGAGGCTGGCGCGATGGCTGCGCTCAACAAGACTGAACTCGCTGACAACGCGCTGAACGATTACGAAGCCGACCTGAACGAAACCGCGGACGCGGAGCAGGCGCTTTCCGCATCCGGCAGGAATGTCTCCGAGCTTGAAGACCTCGTCGCGAACAACACTTACAAACACATTCTCGTGCTGCAGGATGTCTATGAGAGAGTGCCGGACAGCGCAAAGTCTGCGATAAGGAACGCGATAGAAAATGCGCTTGAGAGGCAGGGGCGAATATCCTTCGAGAACGAGACAGCCCTCGTGAACATCACTATCGCGGTAGACAATCAGACCTTGACGCGGCAGGTTCCCGCGGCATTCGCGGAAAGGTTTCTCCAAAAGGCGGACGAGCTGAAAGGAAGGTTCGCGCGCGATGTCCGGGTGAAGAACGAGACTGAACTGGAGAATGATATTGCGGAAAAAATCGGGGCAAGCAAGGAGAAGGCGCAGCAGCGGATAAACGAGGCAAGCCTGCTGATAAGCGAAACAGCGCAAAAGCTGGCAATTCTGAACATAACGAACTCCGCCGCGAACATACTTCTTGTGAATGCGGAAGAACGCCTGAACAATTCCGTGCAGGCTTTCAGCGAAGGAAAGTACGGGGAGGCTTTCGGGCAGGCAGTCTCCGCGGAGAGCATTGCGGAGAACGCGGCAAGGGTTGCAGAGTCGGGCGGCGGAGCAAGGGAAAATGAAACGCAGGGAAACGAAAGCGCGAATTCCAGAAGCCGCGTCTGCGCGCAGGTGATAACGCCCGCTGTCAGGGGAAGCCAGTGCGTTCAATTTCCTTCATCCTGCATTCCGGAAGGCTGGACAAAGGTTGGTAGCTGTCCTTCTTCCGCAACTTCGGGTTAATGACCGATAAAGAACAGGATGACATTACGGACCGAATTCTGTTTCAGGACGGCCTTTACATTACGAAATGATTACAGTAATTAACGGCTGTCAAGCTGTTTATTACACGCCGTAATAGGCGTTTGCAATACGGCTCGTAATGTCGGCGTTCCTTTTTCTATCTCAACCCGTATCTGGAAATGTATTTGAGGTTCACAAAGCTTATAAGCCGCCAAATTGAACCGGTTTTTTTGGGAATGCTGCAAAAATTTTGGGATGATTCAAAGCCAAGCGGCAGAAGGTTATTTAAACTTTTGCGTCCATATATTTGACTGATAATTCTGGTGGTTCAATGCCGAGAAAAAGAACTATAATCGCGGCTGCGCCTATGGCCGACATCTTCAGGAAGGCGGGCGCTGAGCGCGTGAGCGACAACGCGACAAAAGCATTATCCGAAGTCTTGATGGAAGTCGGGATGAAGGTAGCGTCCGAGAGCGTGAAGCTCGCGAAGCACGCGGGCAGGAAGACGGTGAAGCGCGAGGATGTCGCGCTCGCGAGAAGAGTTGTTTGAGAATTTCTTTATAAAATCTTTCAGTTCTATAATTGTTATGAACCGCAAACTTTCTTACAAACCGATAACACAGGAGCCGTATTGCTGCGTTCCCGCATGCATTTCCATGGTTCTTGATAGAAGGAAAATAAAGCACGCATCCCAGGAAGAAATCGGCTACGAACTTGGCTTGACAGTCCCGAAAAAAGATGCGCATCTATTCAGGAAAGTCAGGACAGGAAAGACGCCGATATCTGGATACGGAACGCAGGTTCAAAAGAAAAAATATTCGATAAACAACTATTTCTCAAGAAATAAAATCAATTTGAAAGAAAAATATTTTCCCGCTGAAAGAATTAAAAATATCAGGAAGTTTATTCTTGAAAACTTGGAAAGCGGCAACGACATGATTGTTTGTTTCGACAATAAAAAATTATACAATGTTGGCATCGGCGGGCACGTTTCCCTGATTGGGAAAATCGGAAACGGTTTTGTAATCTTGATTGACCCTGAGAGGGGCGTGCCGAAAAGGAGAAAAGTCGAAATACGGAAACTTGTAAATGCAATGAAATTTCATGGTAAGAAAAAAAGAGGAGGCTTTTGGATGATTCACGAATAATTTTATTTTCTTTTATTCATCGACTTCCTCACCCTTTCCATCGCTATCTCGAGCGCAGCGTCGCGCGGCTTGATGC
>DAIDAN010000090.1 GCA_027310605.1 Candidatus Aenigmatarchaeota archaeon
GTCTTGTGGGAGTTGCTTATGTCTTCTTAATGCAGACCAATGCGCAGACTATAGCCGGAATCCAAGGGTATAATGACGCATCCTTAAAGAGAATCGGGTCTTGCATTAAATTAGTGTCGTTTGACAGCAATACAAACAACCTGTGGGTTAAAAATTGCGGCAAATATTCCATAGACAATGTCAGGGTTTTCCTGAATAACAGCCCAAAGGTAACAGTGGCATTCAGTGCAAATCCCGGTGAAACCAAAAATATCACAATAACCGTAACTTCGGGGGTATACGAGGTAAGGCTTGACAGCGATTATGCTTCTGCCATATCCATAATTAATAAATAATCAGGCTTTTATTCTCATCCCGTCCTTCGCCACGACTGCATTCTTGAAAATTGGTTTTTATTAATATAAATATATTAATTATGATTAATACATAATTAAAAATATATTAATATAAACCTTTATATATGGATTAGTCTAATTAAAAATATGGCAGAGCTGACAGAAAGAATCATAAGGCAGAATCCATGGTGGGAAGGGAAACAGATAGAGCCCGTAAAAGGAATGGAAAAAAGGGACTTGTTCGGCGAGCTTCTCGGCTATCTTGGTAAAAAACAGATATTGGCCGTGCTTGGCTTGAGAAGGGTTGGAAAAACCGTCCTGATTTTTCAGCTGATAGAGCGTCTTCTCATGAAAGGCGCAAACCCTAAGCGCATATTGTATTTTTCCTTTGACGAGCTGCTGGCAAAAGAGCCCGAGATAATCGAGGATGTCCTGTCCGCGTATGAAAACGAGATATTGAAACAGGAGCTGAAGGATGTCTACATCTTTTTGGATGAAATAAATTATGTCCGCGACTGGCAGGTTGTCCTGAAAAGATTCTATGACTTGGACAGGAAAATAAAATTCATTGTAACCGGCTCTTCGGGCATTCAGATAAGGAAAGCAAAGGAGAGCCTTGCCGGAAGAATATACGAATTCGAGCTAAAGCCGATGAAATTTTCTGAATTCTTGATGTTCAAAAAGATAAATTTTAAGGAGCCTGTTTTGCACTCTCTCGGAATAAAAAGAGAACTTGTCAACTATCTAATGCACGGAGGATTTCCCGAAATGATAAGTGAAAGCGATTTTGCAAAAGCCAAAAAATATGTGAGCAGCATCGTGGAGAAAATAATATTCTCGGACATACCGAAAGTTTACGATGTGGGTAATCCGGAAATCCTGAGGGAAATATTTTTTATAATTGCAAAAAAGCCCGGAAGCATTATTGAGTATAAAAAAATAGCGGAAACCCTGAAAATAACATACCAGACGGTTTCTAAATATATTCATTATCTTGAGGAGTCATACCTGATTAAAAGCCTGTATAATTTCAGGGGAAGTCCCATGGCTGCCGCAAGAAAATCAAAAAAAATATATTTGTCTTCCACTTCCCTGATTCTGCCTGCCCTTGATTTCGAGTCGGATGTCGTTTCAATAATGCCGTCAATAGCGGAAAATGCCGCCGTTTCGCATTTGAATGCAAAATATTTTTGGAGGGAGTATTTCGAGCTTGATATTTTGCATGACAAGACTCCAATAGAAGTTAAATACGGGGAATTGGACATCAAAAACAATATTCATGCCGTAAAAAAACTGAGAATGAAAAGGCTTGTAGTCATTACAAAAGACGTTGAAAAGAAAGAACAGCATGAAAATATTGCAGTCCAATTCATTCCCTTGTGGAAATTTCTTTTGGAATGTTAAACAACAACCCTCATCCCGTCCTTCGCCACGACTGCATTCTTGAAAATCGGCTTCACCGCTTTTAGCAGCGGCTTCCCGCTTTTGTAGCGCCTGCTCAGGTGCGTG
>DAIDAN010000091.1 GCA_027310605.1 Candidatus Aenigmatarchaeota archaeon
GATTAGGATTGCCTTACGCAAAAAAGAATACGTGGTGGAAAGATTTGAAAAGAGATTCTTTCGGACAGTTCAAGAAAAAATCAAAAAGGTGATATGAATGGTAGAAAGCGAAAAATTCAGGAATATAGTGCGCAAGGGCAGGATACCGATACCTGCGGGCGTTAAGAGGAAGTTGGGCTTAAAGGATAAAGAAGTGCTCGACGTGGAAGTATCCCGCGTCGAATCCCAAGATGAGTCCCCTATAGAATAAGGGGATTTGTCAGATTGAGGAATGGAAAGAATGATGGATGTCTTGTTTGCGCAGCTTTTCGACGAAATGAGGAGATTGTTGGCAGAAGATAATATCACAGATGCCGAGCTGAAGGAATTCTTGTATTTGGTGACAGGGCAATGATAGAAGCGTTTGAGAAATGGATTGGAGAAAACACTAAACTCAGCGAAGCGAGCAGGAGACAATATGTTTCTCAAATCAATATGTTCTTAGCGACTTATTCTGACATAAGTTTGGATAATGTAAAGAAGTTTCTTTTTTCCGGCGACAGGGTTTATGCTCGAAGATTCGCCGTAAAATATTTCTGCGAATTTATGAAAGAGCCAGACTGGATTAAGGAGATAGATTCCCTGAAAAGGAATTTCAGACTCCGTGATAGGAAGTATGTTAGATATCTTGCCTTTGATTCCTTCAAATCACTTATGGAAAGCGTCAGCGCAGAAATGAAAGTCGCCCTAATGATAATGTATGATACGGGCGTTAGGGTTTCTCCAGTTGTCAATCTGAAGCTGAAGCAGATAAAATTCGATGCGGACGGCCACTATATCAACGTCGGCGAAAAAGGAGGAAAGATTGTCAAAAGATACTTGGAAGGTTATACTTTTGAAAAGTTAGAAACCATAATCGTAAGCAAACAGCCTAATGATTACGTGTTCAGGCACAGAATCCTGACAACAGGCGGGAAGGAAAGATGGGAAACATCCTGGGAGTGTTACTACCGCTTATGGAAAGAACTGAAAACAAAAAGTAAAAAGGTCTTGGATTTAGGTCATGGTATCTCTCCGCATTGGATAAGGACAAGCCGCGCCAAAGACCTGTATCGGCAATACAAAGATTTGGTAAAGGTAAAAAGCTTCTTGAACCATCAGCAGATTACAACCACTTTAAGGTATATTGACGAAGGAGAGTTTAACAGCGCAGAGATTATACATACAGAAAAAGGAAAGTGGCAGCAACAGTGAACGGCTTCTATTTTGATGTTTTCTCAAAAGTTCTATCAGTTGATATATAAAATAATAATTTTATATAAAGCCCTACAACAATTATGGTTTTACAAGAGCCTCGTATAAACAGACTCTAAAGGCTGATTCAGAACGACTATACAAATGAATTTTGAACTTTTACGGAAAGGGGGAGGGGCAAAGCCGTAAAAAATATGAACTTCTCAAAATTTAAAATGTTTATTATAATTTTTATATATAGCCGAAAGGGGTGCGGTAAGCATATTTTATCCCCTCCTCGCTGACGGACTTGGAAACAAGCATCGGAATCGAATCCGACAGATTGGAAGCGAATTCGGGGGTGCTGTTGAGTATGGCAGCGAGCCCG
>DAIDAN010000092.1 GCA_027310605.1 Candidatus Aenigmatarchaeota archaeon
AAATAATCCAGTCCTCCTCAATCCCCGCGATGTCGCCGTTCAGCGCGATGCAGGTCTTCCGCAATTTGTCGATAGCGCGCTTCAGCTCGCTCATGTCCTTCTCCTTGAGCGATTTTATCTTTACCAGAACAACGGAGCCGTCCCTCACAGCTTTTTGTATCCTGTCCGAGTCCGCGAAAGCGTCAAGCTTGTCAATCCTTATCTGGACTTTTCCGCCCGCGCCCTCCACAGCGGAAGTGTCAAGCTCGATGAACTCGTCCTCCGCAAGCGCCTTTGTCGCGCCCCTCCCGAACAATCCTCCAAGAACCATATTTATCACCTTTTAACAAGTGTTTAATATGCACAAAAACGCTAAAGCGTTTTTGGCTCCGCCGAAAAGCTTTGCTTTTCGTGCGTTGCTGCTTGAGTGCAGTTTATATTAAACCACCTTTTGAATTTTTATTATTTTTATAAACGCCAATATAATTCCTTTGATTCTATTGAAGACACAAATATTTAAAGGTTTAATTTCCGTCATTAATTACCATAATTTTTTCTTTTCAGCTTATAGACTTTTGCGCGCCCAAATTTTTTATTTTTTTATAAGTTCAATTTTTAAAAAATATTTTTAAATGCATTATGACTTGAATTCAAAAATCAGAACGGCTTGTTTGGCTGTTCGTGAAACGCTTTAACTCGCGTATCTTTTTTCAATTCAATCCATATAGTTCAAGCTTTCTGCTCCGCCTCCAAGAGCGACACGATGTTCCAGACCATCGTGCGCGTGTACATCGGGATGTTCGGGTCGTTCGTGACCTCGTCAAGCGAGGAGATTACTGTATTGATTTTGACTGCCTTGTCCTGCCCGCCTTCCAGTATCCTTATCGCCTCCTCGCACCTCGTGCGGATGTTTTTCGGCACCGTGCGGTCGTCCGCTATCTGCCGCAAGAGCGGTATGATTTGCTCGAACATGATTATCACTGTCCCGATTGTTTCGGTTTTGAGTTTCAGGATTCATAAAAATCTTTTCCGATTTGTATTCAGAAATATGTTTCATAGCTATTTAAACTCTTTCATCAATACAAGAAAATCAAGGACAAGCAGGGGTCGCCAATCACCCTTTTTTGCTTCGCAAAAAAGCGCGACCGGAAAGGGTGGACAAAGCTAGGTTAAAGGTGCAAGAAAGTGCATCGCAAAAAAGTTGCATTTGGTAAAGTTGAGGGCCTTGTCGGTAAGCCTTTTTCTTTCACGGAAAGAAAAACGCTTAAGCGAAAAAGAAAGATATTAAAGAAAAAGGCTCGGCAGTAGTCCGTTCGTGAGAGGGCTTTTTTCCGCACAAAAAGCGAAGCTTTTTGGCGTAGCCGAAAACTATGTTTTCGTGCATTTCAAAAAGAAAAAATCCCAGACATGCACAAAAAACTTTCAGTTTTTTGGCACGCCGAAAATCTGAAAGATTTTCGTGCGAAAAAGAAACTTTAGAAAAAAGCCCCGCGAATTCAAATCTCACCCCCTGCACCACAAATAAACAATGAACGAAGAAACGCGGACTTGTCCTATTTTAAAAGTTTAATCATATCTATTACTCTGTTTTGATAA
>DAIDAN010000093.1 GCA_027310605.1 Candidatus Aenigmatarchaeota archaeon
TCACAGCCCCGGGACAGGAAGTGTCGCCCAAGGAAAGGCATGTCCCCTATATAGCGCAATAATAGCAGCCGCCCGCGTTGTTGCAGTTGCCCGCAATTGCGCTCCTGCAAATTCAAGGCATAATGAATTTCTTGCCATATGAAAAGCGAAAAAAGATTTATAAATACATTATTATAATAATGAACATTATGATAATGTTTGTTGACAGGCAGGAAGAGATGAACAAACTGCTGGAAATTGAGAAATCAGGGAAGGCTGAGCTTGTGCTGGTTTATGGGAGGCGGAGAATCGGAAAGAGCAGGCTTCTGACGGAATTTGCAAAAAAGACAGGCGCGTTGTACTTGCTTGCCGACATATCCAAGAACATCCTTGACATACTCTCCAAGCAGGTGCCGGACGAGTTTATCAGATTCAATACGTGGGAGGATTTTTTTGAATTTCTCTACAAAAGCAAGCATAAAACTATAATTATAGACGAGTTCCAATATCTTTACGACGTGAACAAGGCATGGCCGTCCATCCTCCAAAGGTGGTGGGAGAAAATAAAAGAAACGGACAAGAAAATCATATTGTCAGGCTCCATAATATCCACAATCTACAGGATATCAAAGGGTTATGGTTCGGCCCTTTACGGGAGAAAAATTTATGAGTTCCAGATAAGTCCCTTGAAGTTCAGGTTCATGAAGGATTTTCTACCGAAGTATAAGATGGAAGAATTGATTCAAACTTATTCAATATTGGGCGGGATTCCGAGATATCTGGAAGAGTTTGATTCCAAATTGAGCATAGAGGAAAATATAAAAAGGAAAACTCTTGACAAGACAAGCTTTCTGTACAACGAGCCTCTCAATCTTCTTTTTGAGGAATTCAGGGATCCTGCGCCTTACGTGTCCATATTGACTGCGATAGTTCAGGGATATGTGAAATTCGCGGAGATAGCCGTTGCAAGCAAGATAGAAGGGCACAAGCTGCCGAAATATCTGATAGTTCTGGAAAGGGTGGGAATCATAGAAAAGGAAATACCTGTTACGGAGAAAAAAATCAAGGCGAAAACTACAAGATATAAAGTAAAGGACAATTTCTACAGGTTCTGGTTTGAATTCGTCTTCAAAAACAAGTCCGCAATAGAGCAAGGTTTGGAAAAGGAAGTTTTCAGTTTCGTTTGGAAAGAATTCAATGCATATGTTGGAAAATGTTTTGAAGAAATATGCAGGGAACTTATTGCTGATTTGAAATTATTTTCATCTGTAAAAATCGGCCGCTGGTGGCACAAGGACAGGGAGATTGACATTATAGCGCTGAATGAGCAAAAAAAGGAAATCCTTTTCGCGGAATGCAAGTGGCAGGACAGGGCTGATGCAAGGAAGATTCTGGATGAGTTGAAGGAGAAAGCCAAATATGTTGAATGGCATGGAAGGGGGGAACCGTTGGGGGCGGAGCCCCCAGAAAGGAAAGAACATTACGCAATATTTGCAAAATCTTTCAAGGAAAAAATAAAGGAGCCGAATCTGTTGCTGTTCGACCTGAAGGATATGTCCCGTGTTTTGTAATTCATTTGCTGTTCAGACA
>DAIDAN010000094.1 GCA_027310605.1 Candidatus Aenigmatarchaeota archaeon
GCAAAGAAGGCTCGCCGCCAGTTATCACGACCGCGTCTATGAACTCCCTGAATCCAGATATTTTTTTTGCTATCTCCTCTGCAGCCATTTCCCTGAAATCGTTCCCGATGACGAGCCCGTAGTTGAAGCAGAAGGGGCAGCGGAAATTGCAGCCGTGCAGAAAAACAACGGAAGAAATTTTTCCCGGATAGTCGAGGGTTGACATCTCGAGAATCCCGCCTATCCTCAATTTTTGTTCCTGCATAAATTTCACTTGAAATTGTTTTTTTAAAATCGTTATGGATTGAATTCACAAAATCATGACGGCCGTTAAGTTGTTTGATGCAGCGCCGTTATCAGCGTCTCTTCAAATCAAGTCGTATACAGATGCAAATCGAATCGTAATGATGGTTCCTATTTTTGTTTGCGAACTTTGCAGGTGCCGCAATTTTTTGACATGAGGAATATTGAAGCTGACAAAACGATTATGCTGAACGCCTTCAGCTCAAGCCCTTTCAAAGGCAGGAAAAGCAGCCCGAGCGGCGCGCCGAAAAGTCCGAGTATGAACGAGCCGCACATGGGGCAGCCCGTGCCGACAATGCTGGTGACGATGCCTGCAATCCCGGCGGCTCCGGCTTTGGCATTCTTTCGCGCCGCATCAATCCTGAGTAGAACAAGGCTCGCATAAATCCCGAGCAGGATGGAAACCGCCGCCGAAGTCAGGATTGCGGCAACGGTGTAGGAAAGGCCGTTCATCTCCATGTAAATCTGCAGGCTGTACCCGTAAACCGCCTGAACCATCAGAAAATACAGCGCGGCAAAGGACAGGATGCTTACCGCTGAGAAAAGCAGGAAATATCTCTTCTGCGCCAACAGATTCTTGATGGTTTTCATTTTTCTCATCATTGTTTTTAAAGGTGATTGTAAATATCTTGCACCCAAATTATTTTCATCAAAAACCATTATGAAATGAATTTGAAACAGCGTTCCAAGAAGCGCTTTAAGCGCTCAAACAAAGTATCTGAATGATGTGAACTCAAGTCATAATGGTTGTTTTTTGTTGGGGGAAATTAATTGATAATCACCAAGTTTTAAATTATTCGTCAAATATCGGTTTCGAAACGAAAGCTTTATATAGTATAACTACCTTATAATAATTAAACGGTGAATAAATTATGGGGTTTAAAAACAACCTAAACGGCCTTTCAGCAGAAGCTGAAAGCTTCCTCAAAAGCAAAGCTTACGATATCGAGGAAATAGGCGGACTTTTAGCCACAGGCGGCGCAATTGTTTCAGCAGCAATTACTATTTTATACGAAGTTTCCAAATTAGCATACAGTCAAAACAATCCGAAATATTGGATAGCTGCTGAAGCCGTTTCTTTGGCCGCGACTGCAGCAGGTTATGG
>DAIDAN010000095.1 GCA_027310605.1 Candidatus Aenigmatarchaeota archaeon
CTCGATGACGGCCCTGTCCGAGCAGACATAGTCGCCGGACGGAAGATTTTTTTTCTCGACAGCGCAGAGCCTCTCAAGCTCCGAAATCACGGCGGGATTTTCGCGGTTGTCGGCGAGAATTCTTATTCCTTCTTCAAACACCATGGGAAAATAATGGAGGAAGTTTTATATATAATTTTGAACAATAACGATTGAAATCACAAAATAGGAACAGCAATCCGCTGGAAGTAGGCAACCAGACCGACGCATACAACCGAATAACGCATACTCCGTATGCGTTCAGCGGAACTGCGTCCAGCGGTTCTACTTCAATCGTTTTAAGCCGCTCCGTGAACGCTTTAATCGGCGCACCTACAAAACCATTCCGTAATGATTTCGTCTCGTAATTCGGGGAAATCCGAACTACAGAAATCATACCATCGGGTTTTGAATTCAGCATCGTAAGATGTCAAAGAAGTCCGGACCCTAAAGACCTTTTTTGTCTGAACTTTCAGACAAAAAGTATGACAAGGTAGGATAAAGCAAAGATATTTAAGCTTGCGGTTATAATATGTAGTACTGATTTTTGATAAAATAATAAAATAAAAAAGGTGATGAAATGTTTGAAGAATTTAAAGTATTTTTTGACTGGAACAGTGATAAAGTAAAAGAAAAGCCAGTATGGGAATTAAGGCAACCTTCATATAGTTTTAAAGATGCAAAGGGCGGAGTATCGAAAGATTTCTTTTATGCTATGGAGTTGGTATCAAGAGCTTTTGAAATTTCTACACCATCTGATAGGCATGCACATAATTATGTTGCATCTGTAGATGGGTCTTATAGGCCTCCAATTTATTGCACTCTTGAAATTATTCAAGACTATCTGGCAAAAGTTGCGGCTAAGAATGAAATTCTAATTAAGATGAAGAAAGATGGTAACGCGAGCTATGATTTTATAGAAGAAACCGTTGAGAAACATGGTTCTCAAATGCGTTGAATTTTTATTTTTTTCTTTTATAATAAATTTTTTCAAAACTCCCCCAGATTTTTCTGCCCGCTCCTGCTCTCGAAATCCCTTTTCATATCCGAAAGAATCTCCCTCATCCTTTTTTCCTTGCGCTTCGCGATATAAAAATTCGCCTCGTCGCGAGTTCCGCGCGTTATCAGAAAAATTATTTTTCCGAACTTTGTCCTGCCCACCCGCCCGCGCCTTTGTATTGTGCGGATTTCGCTCGGCACCGAGTCGTAGAATATCGCCGTATCGGCGGAGCCGATGTGCAGGCC
>DAIDAN010000096.1 GCA_027310605.1 Candidatus Aenigmatarchaeota archaeon
AGCGTGAACAGCCATACTGTTTCTCCATGCCTTTCGAAAAAGCTTTCCCTTATCTTTCCTTCAGCTTCTTTCTCCTCCAGTTCTTCGTCATCGCCGAGAATCCTGTAAAACAGCGGGGACATTCCCACGGTTATCAGCAGCGGAAATATCACGCCCGCGTATTCGGGGAAGACAAAATACGCCAGGAATATCGAGGCTGCGGAAACCGTCAGCGAGAGCAGGAGCATGTCGAGCGGCTTGCTCTCTATTTTTTTCGCGCTGAAAAGCGATTCGAGCACCATAATCAGAACCTGCGGTTCCGATACCTCCTTCTATATTGGTTCGGATAATAGAATCTTTGATAAATATGCATATTTTGATTTATAAATCGGCGAATGATATATATCTGATTGAATCAGGTATAATCGTGAGCCTTATGTCCCTTGAACGATTTATGAAAGTTTATTCTAATGTTCCCATAAACCTGAGAAAAGAAATAATACTGGTCATAGACGACCAGCCCATAACTTGGAATGTCGCATATCTTGAGATAAAGAACGATACGCTTCTTGGAAAAAAGATTCTCCAAAAACTTCTTGAATTGGAGATAATATAAAATTCTTGTTATGGTGAATATCGATAGGCGCTTATGGCAGCTTTGATAAATACGCTCTTATCGACAGGGTGACACTACGTCTTACCTTTACAAATGGAGCGAATCGCTTTTGGTTGAAGCGCAAAAGCGCGGAATCGCGGTTTCTGATTTCAGGGGCTCCAAGGCTGTCAGGAACGAAGTTGAGAAATTCCTGAAAAAACAGAATCCTCATCTCCTCCTCCAGTCATAAATAAGATAGCCGACGCTCGAAGCCAAAGTTGCCAGCGATATCGCGGCGCCGACATAAAACCACTTCCGCGGCTCATATTCGATTGTAATGTCAAGCTCGCCCGTCCGATTGACAAAGATTTATCAATAACGCTTTCCATCAATATTTCATGAAGCTGTATCTTGACACGGACATAATCTATGGCTTCTTCAAGGAAGTCGTGAAAAGCTGGGACGAGCACAGAAAAATCGTTTTGCCAAGCATGATAG
>DAIDAN010000097.1 GCA_027310605.1 Candidatus Aenigmatarchaeota archaeon
ATTTTGTGGAATCAATCCATTTGATTGTTTTATCCGCACGCTCCGATGCCGCCGCCCGCAGAAGCCGCGGGAGCCGCAACAGCGCTTCCTACGGACTTCAACGAGGCTACCGCGGTTGAAAGCCCGAACGCTTGGATTGTCTGCATTATTGACACGGCTATGATTGCCGCCATCAGGAAGACCAATATCCTCTCCTTGTTTATCTCCATCCAATCACCTCTTTTTGCATTAAGATTTGTATTTTTTTGGCTCTGTAGAAACCCGCGATATGGAATGAGTTTCCATAAACAGGACGGCCACTCAGCTGGACGCATACTTCGTGTGCGTCAATCGTTTTAAGCCGCTCAATACGAACGCCTTTATCGCGTATTTTTTTCAATTCATTCCATAATGAAAATTTCTACAGAGCCTATTTTTTAATCATATCTGTCCGGGGAAAAACAGCCTGTCCCAGACCAATGACTCGGACAAAATATTTTCTTCGCTCCAGCCCTGCTGCAGCAGGTATTTGATCAGCCCGCGTATCGCCTTGCCGTGGTCGCAGGGCGCGCATTCCGAAATCGAGACTCCGCAGCAGGGGTGCGGAATGATAACCTTCCCGTTCTTGTCCCTTCCGAGCAGTTTTTTGTAAACAGCCTGCTGTTCGCTTGTCAGGCTTGTGACATTTATCGTCTTGTCATATTCGAGCAGCTTGTTGAATCCGGAATTGTCAAAGACAAGCCCGTAGGAGGTTGTCGCCCCAACCGTTGCGTTGCCTGCCGCTGTTTTTCCGCCAGGATTTTTTGCAAAGCCGAAGACGGAATTCGAGACGAAAAACAGGTTGGATACAACCGCAATTATCGCGACAGACAAAAGTATTCCTGAAATCTGCCCGCTGTTTAATTTTCCCATACGAACCACTGTTCATCTTGGCAGGACTGTCTTATGAAAGCTTCGCCAGCTCGGCGGCAAGATTGTCGTTCCTTATCGCCATCTGCGGGTCGTCAAGGGCGTAGCGCACGATTCCGCTCTTGTCGATGAGGAAGTAGGTGTGACCGGGGAGGGA
>DAIDAN010000098.1 GCA_027310605.1 Candidatus Aenigmatarchaeota archaeon
ATCGGGTACAGCAATCTTCCGATAAGCGAGGGCTTGTCAAACCGCGAGGATGTTTCAATGAATATTATTTTCGCGCCGAAAAGCAGCTTTGCAAGATAGCAGGGCGCGAGCGCGACGCCCGCGCCGCTTGTCATCACGACATCAGGCTTTTCCCTTTTCAATATCCGAAGAATCTGGAAAAAGTTTTTCGCGAAAGCCTTCGGCCCGAGCTTCCTGTTCCTGATGTCAGGATTAACGACAATGTAAGCCCTTGACGGCAATTCGTTTGCTATTTCCCTTTCAGCGAAAGTTATATAGAAAAAATCATGCTTCCACAAAACCGGGAGAAACTTGTTCATCTCCTTCAAATGCCCGCCCGCGCTCGACACGATGCAGATTTTCATTCATTACACCAATATGACTGCGCACAAAATCAGTCCGGCTTTTCATTATCAATCGAAATCACAAAATCGGAACGGCCGTTAACCTGTTCTCTGCAGCGCCGTTATCAGCGTATCCGCAAATGATTCGTAATTCCGCGTTACTGTTGCTGGTTCGTAATGTATGTTTGTTCCTGCGGAATATTAATAAGCCTTGGGGCGAATCTTAAATCATGAACGCCACGAAAAAAGTCGTATCCAACAGCTTTTATCTTTTCCTGATGTGGTTTTTTTCCACGCTCTTCGGATACCTGTTCTGGGTCGCGCTCGCGAATTTCCTCCCGAAGGCGGATGTGGGAATATTTTCCGCAACCCTCAACCTCGCGCTTTTCATCTTCGGCTTCAGCTTCCTCGGGCTCACCGCAGCGGAGACGAAACTCCTCCCGCAGTATGCTGCCAAGAAGCAGCATGGGAAGATAGGCGGGACCGTAAATTATGTAACGAAAACAGTTCTCGCCGTCAACGCGGCAGCGGCGCTTGCAATCTTCGCGCTCGCGCCGCAGATATCCGCGTTTTATCTCAACGAAACCGCGCTTAGGGTTCTTGCGGTATTTCTCTTGGTTCTCTCCGCAGCGACTGTCTTGGCGAACCACCTTTACAGCATGCAGAAGATGAAAC
>DAIDAN010000099.1 GCA_027310605.1 Candidatus Aenigmatarchaeota archaeon
TGACTTGCTAATCATTAAGGTCGGGCATTCAACCAATTTATGATGATGCAAACGCTCTTATCGGGAGTTCCTGCAAATGATTTGTAACGTGATTAATATGAAGAAAGGAATAGCGATATCCATAGACCTGGTGCTGATAGTGGCTTTCGTGATAGCGATCGCGATAATAGTCACAAGCTCGTTTTCCTCGGTTTTCAAGGGACAGACAACCTCGATCGAGACAACGAGCAGGACATGCACCGGGGCTTCGCTCAACATAATATCCGCGAGCGCCACAAGCACGGGGCTGCAGATAAGCGTGCAGAACACGGGCTCTGTCACGCTGAGCAATTTCACGGTGAGCGCGAAAAAAGCTGACGGCTCGCTTTACATAAACTCCACTGCGGCGTCAACGCTGTCGCTCGCGAAATACGCGTCTTCGATAATAACCGTGAACGACATCAATTCAACAGTGGGTTGTCCGCTCTCTGAACTTACAATATCCGCGGGCAACTGCCCCGCTTACAACAAGAGGGACAACTTCACGACAAGCATCTGCTGATAAAAACAAACGCCGAAACACTTATAAACCACCTCCGGCAATAAACAGCAGGTGATTTTATGAAAGCAATCTCAACAATCATAGCCACGATAATGCTTCTCTTGATAACTGTCGCCCTGATAGGAGTGTTTTATGTTTTCGGCTCAGGGCTTCTCTCAAGCAGCACAGCATCAGCAGGAAGCTCTGCAACAGCGACAACGAACAGGATGCTCCAGACGATAGCTGTGCCGATCGCGTCCTGCAATTCAACCCGCGCAATAAACTTTGCAGTCCAGAACTTGGGGACGCAAAACATAACAGCGGGCGGGCTGGCTGCCTATGTGGACAACAATATTGTCACCACTGTCCCGAGCATGTCCTCAACAGGATTGAATG
>DAIDAN010000009.1 GCA_027310605.1 Candidatus Aenigmatarchaeota archaeon
GTTCCAAACTCCGTCAGCCTTCCATTGCGCAAGCGTCTCGATTATCTCGGTTTGCGGGGTTATCGGAAAGTTCGGCACAACCTGCGCTCGAGAAAGGCGCGCTCCCCAAGCTGCGGCCGTATTTCCGTCAAGCAACTCCTTTTTATTTTTTTGCATTTTCATTTTTTGCCGCCTGCATGATATTTATTGTTTACCCTGACAAAATGTTCACCAAAAATATTATTCGATATTATTCGCTTTTTTCTTTCGCGCCGTTCTCGTCCTCGTGCGAGTCCAAGTCCGCGGTTATCGCCTTCACGGGGCATTCCTGCTTGCAGATAAGGCAGCCCTTGCAGAGATGGTAATCGATAACGGGCAGCTCGCGTGCGCCGGCAGCAGATTGAAGGCGACTTTGTCGCCTTCCAGCGGTTATCCAGTGTATCGCGGAGTCGGGGCAGAACGCGAAGCATATCTTGCAGGAAATGCATTTCGCATGGTTTATCTTCGGCTTGAACACGCGCCAGTCTCCTGTCCTGTGCCTGACCGCGCTTCCCGCCTCTCGCAAGTGCGGGATTCCCTTCACCCCGGCGTATTCAAGGTTCTTTTCTTCGGTCAGCGGCATAATATGCACCATCGGATTTTATGAAATATCATCATAACATTTTTTCGCGGTCTCGATATTTTTTTGCGCTATCTCCCCGAGCCCCTCTTCCTCGAACTCTATTCTTATCGCTTTCTCCAGAGTCGCGGCGTCAAGCTTCATCAGCTTCGCGAGCGCCCCCGTTATCGCTGCATTGGCAATCGGCTTTCCAATGATTTGCAGCGCAGCCTGCGTGGCATCGATGCAATAGATTCTCTGCTTTACGGAAAATTTTTTCGAGAAGTGTTCGGGCTTTCGGTGAGAGTTCACGAGGATAAAGCCGTTCTTCAAGCCGCCCGACATCGCATAAAAGTTCAGCGTGTCATCCAGCACCGCGACAATGTCAGGCTCGAAAACATATCCCCTTTCAAGAATCTGCTTCTTGTCAAAGCGCACGAAGCTCGTGACCGGCGCACCCCGCCTTTCCGCGCCGTAAATTGCGAAATCCTGCGTCTGGTAGCCCGAGAGAAAAAGCGTTCTTGCGAGAATTTTCGCGGCCATCCTCCCCCCCTGCCCCCCGCGCCCGTGCAGCCTTATCTCTTGCATAATTAGAACCTGCGGTTCCGATACCTCCCTTTCAGAAAGATTCGGCTATATGATGAGTTGTCTCCACGGCTTAAAAAGTTTTTTCGCAAGGCGTAAATTTCCGTCTGCCATACTCAGTAATTCATTTTGATTAATCCGAGTTCTTCCAACCTCTCCACAGAATCAAAGAATTCTTTATAATCTACTTCTTTACCACGTGATTTCTGCATCAGAGTAATTTTTTCATTAAGTTCTGCCATAGATGTTCTTTCAGACTGACTATGATAAAAAATTTCGAGAATATCCCTCGAATATTGATGCTCGTTGATTTCTATCATACCCGCTAAAACTTGTTTTGATATTCCTTTAAACATAACTTCTCACTCAGAACATCCTTATGCCCTGCTTTTTCTGGCTCTTCACGGAGACATGGCACTTCCTGCACTTGAAAATCCTCTCCTTGCTCTCCACCTTGACATAGCCTATGTTCTTGCCCGTGAGAATCGCGTTGCATATGTCGCAGCGGAGGGTTTTCATTCAAATCACTTTAACAAGCGGTCGATTTTGCTGCTTCATTGCAGTTCATCTTATTATCACTCTTGGAAATATATGCAGAAAAACTCCGGTCAACAGATACATTAATTGTAATAATGATATTTAAATGTGACGGTTCGAACATTCGTCTTTGTTTTTCCTAAAAAATATCATTACGAATCAGATGAAACAAAGATACGCTGATGAAATTGTTCATTACGAGACGCTATAAAGGCCGTTCTGATGTTTCAGTTCAAATATTGTGTAATGATTTCAATCCATATCGCACAAAACCTTTATCTGCCTTTGCATTCAATGTTTTTTATGCCTGATGCCAAAACGGACAAAGATTCTTTCTTGAAAATAGCCAGCATCATGGAAATCCGGAAGCTCGGGCTGCCCTCGCCGGAGACGGTTTTCGTTTTTAATTCTGCAAAACAGGAAAGGGAAATAGAAAATTTTCTCAGGAACAGGGAACTCGTGATGATAAGGTCTGACAGGAAGGACAGCGCGGGAAAGTGCCCGCACAATCTCGCCTGCCCGAAAAGGGAGGCGAAGGAATTCATCCGCAGATTGAACTCGGAAGGCTATGCAGTCATACTGCAGGAGCATGTGCCTTTCAACGCTTATGCTTCCGGAAATATTCTCCTGCTCAAGGACAAAATGATAATCGAACTCATGGAAGGAAGCCCGCTCACGAAGCTGAACAGGTTTGGAATGATGGACGAGCACATGCGGCTGGATCGCTTCAACGGCAGGAAAGAATTTTTTCATAACGGAAAAAGAATTCTTTCAAGAAACATCCTCAAGAAGGTGCTTGACATGGTTGAATACCTTCCGTTAGAGAACCGAATTTTCGAGTTCGCCGTGGCGCCCGACTGGCTTTTCTTCTGGCAGATAAGGGACGACAGGACAGCGGGAAAATTGTAGAAAATTTCTATCAGAATTTTTTCAACCATGCAAGCGTCATACTTTCTTCATCGGAAAGTCGGGCTTCATCAAACAAGTTTGCCTTGCGGCTGCCTAAAGCCCCGTATCTTATTCCAACATAGCCGCTCTTTTTTAATTCTTCATAAAAATCTTGAGAAACAAAAACAAAATACCTGCCGCGAACATTTTCAACGTTTATTCCGTATTTTCCTGATTTCTCCTCGTAGACAGAAATCTGAAATCCTGCCTTTATTTTTTCTGGCGTGAGTATTTTTCCTTTGAGCGGCTTTTTCAGCAATAGCTCAATCTCTTCCGGTTCAAGAAAAACATCAAGCAATTCAGAATCTATTTTTGCGAACATCTCACTTCCTCTTCAGCATATCAATCCGTGTCGTAATTTTATTTCTTCCTCTCCTCCATCTTCGGCTTCTCCATCGAAAGCGAAGGTATGGGCAGCGGCATCGGCAGGCGCAGCAAATCTGTTGCCTGCACAGTCCTCGTCAGCACGTCGCGCATTATCAGGTTCATAATCTGCACGCTCATCGCCTCGGGAATCTTCTTCTCCGACTTCCAGTCCTTCAGCACCTGCTCGTTCTTCTCGTCAAGAAAAAGCACATCGCCGCTTATTTTTATCTCCGCTATCGGCTTCCCCTTTCCGTCCGAATATGTCGCGCTGAACTCCAGCGGCACGGACAATCCCTTTTTCTTAATCTGCGGAAGCTCCTGCTCCTTCAGGTCCTTTATGCTCGTGTTGCAGTTCATCTGGTAGGAACCGGAAAAGTCGCCGCTCCTGCTTATATTAACATTCGTTATGTTCATTCCAGCTATCGGCATGATTATCACCTTTTTTTATTATAAGTTAATCTTATACGGAAAAATCATTTTATGCGGGGTTCTCTCACATGCATCATCTGTTATTATTGCGAGCGATAAATATATAAGCGCATTCCAGACTATAAATAAATGTCGCGACAATAATTCTGCATTAATCTTTGTCAAAGGTGGTTTTAATATAATCTGCACAAGCAGCAGACGCAATATGCGCTAATGGAAAATGTTAAAGGTGGTCTTATGGCTGTAAAGGTTTTGATTCCATTGGTCGATGGCTTCGAGGAGATAGAGGCTTTCGCTGTCGTGGACATTCTCAGGAGGGCGGGCATCGAGGCGGTAACCGCTGGCGTGAGCGGCAACATCGTGACAGGCGCGCACAACATAAGGGCGAGCACGGACGCGAGGATGCTTGACATACAGCCCGACGGCTTCTCCGGAATAGTGCTGCCAGGCGGAAGCCCGGGAACGGAAAACCTGATGCGCTCGGAAAGGATTGTGAGAATAACGGACGATTTCGCGAAGCAGGGCAAGCTTGTCGCGGCGATATGCGCAGCCCCGCGCATTCTCGCGAAGCTCGGCCACCTCAAGGAGAGGAAGGCCACGGTTTATCCCGGCTATGAAAAGGAATTGGGCAAGCCGAGGAACGACGCTGTCGTGGCTGACGGCAACATAATAACCTCGCAGGGTCCCGGCACTGCGGTGCCGTTCGCTCTGAAGATTGTGGAGCAGCTGATGGGCAAGCCCAAGGCGCTGCAGATAAAGCAGGATATTGTTGCTTGAAAAATATGTTATAACCAAGACAATTAAGAAGACATATTTGTATTTCGAAAAAATAAATTCTACAAGTTTTTAAATATTGATTTGTGTTTTCTGCAAGTGATTATCATGCTTACGGAAATCGAGCAAAGGGTGCTGGAAGCGGTCCGCGGCCGCCACATAATGCGGCGCAGCGAGCTGTCATGGATAGGCAACGGCGATGTTGTCGCTGCCGCGAAAAGCCTTGTTGAGAAGGGGCTTCTGCAAACCGTGGCGCCCATAGGCGAAAGCTGCTTCGCGATAACGCAGAAGGGGATGCGCTTCGCCGAGGGGAAAGTGTAGAGGAAGATCTTGCGCCAACTAATTCTTGAATTATTTAAGTGGTAGCCCCGGGCAGACCGAACCGCAGGGGGCAAAAAGCTGGAAGTAGGCTTCGCCTACTTCAATCGGTTTACCCCTTCAGTTCTAGGGATGCACGAAAAATAAGATTTTTCGGCACGCCGGAAACTTTTGTTTCCGTGCGATTCCTGATTCCCTCGAACCTTGCGTTTTTCTCTGCCATTTCGAAATCGGCAATATTTCTGCCGTCCGCGGTTTTCACTTCACTTTTTCCGCTAGCGCTTTTTTGCGCCAGCAAAAAGGGTTATCCAGAGACCGCTATCCTCTCGGCGGCGACGGCGCGACTTGTGAAAGTTGGGTGCATGAAAGTCGCCATCTCGACCTTGGCCACTAGACTACGGGGCTGTTGGCGCAAAGTTCTTGAATTTGAAAAGTTATAAACATATTTCTCCCAGTATCTTCTGATTTTTATGGTTGATTTTTTGCTGGAGTTCGTGAGCGCGCTCTGGATAATTCTTCCCGCTTACGCTGCGAACGGCTTTCCCACGCTCGCGGGCGGAAAGACGCCGATAGATTTCAGGCGGAATTGGATTGACGGGGAAAGGGTTTTCGGCGACGGCAAAACCGTGGAGGGGTTTTCCCTCGGGCTTGCTGCAGGGACAGCTGTCGGATTGTTGGAAGCGTTCCTCTACCAATCGCTAAACGCATACGCGGGACAATTCGGAGCGCAGCTCCCGCTCATGAATGCTTTCATAGGATTCCTGATACCTCTCGGCGCGCTCTGCGGAGACCTCGCGGGCTCTTTCATAAAAAGGAGGTTCCGCCTCCCAAGAGGCGCGGACGCGCCTGTGCTTGACCAGCTGAACTTCGTTGCCGGCGCGGTTTTCTTCGCGTATTTTTTCACGCAGATAACATTCTGGATGGTCGTGATAATGGCGCTGATGACGCCGGTAATTCACAGGGCCGCGAACATAATCGCCTACGGGCTGAAGATAAAAAAAGTGCCATGGTAGAACAAAATAAAAATAAACCAATAACTAACTTTTTCCAGAAACATTTTTCAGGTTAATGGTTTTGATTAAAAAAAATCAGCGATGCTGAAAACGCCTAGTATGAGCTGAAAATTATGAAAAATAAAAATTATTGTCAAGAGCGGAAGTTCGACCTCCACTCCCATACCATTTACAGCAAGCACTGGTTCTGGGGCATGGACGCGCTTGACACGCCGCAGGATATGGTGAAAGCTGCGATAAAGAAAGGCCTGGGCGGACTGGCTATAACGGACCACCAGACCGTGAAAGGGAGCCTGGCTGCGAAAAAGTTTGCAAAAAAATACGCGGATTTTGTGGTAATAACGGGCAGCGAGATAAGGACATTGTCCGGCGATGTTGTCGCGCTCGGAATAAAGGAAGACTTGCCCGACGACTTGGCACTTGAAGAAACGATAGAGAAAGTCCACAATCAAGGCGGCATAGCAGTCGCCGCGCATCCTTTCGCGGAATTCCTCGTGAGAAAATGCGTCGGTTATGAGGCAAGAAAGCTGGATGCGATAGAGGTTTTCAACGCGGGAAGCTGCAAGGGTTTCCACAACAGGAAGGCGTTAAAATATGCGGAAAAGCTCAAAAAACCGGAGACCGCGGGAAGCGACGCGCACTGCGCAAGGGATGCGGGAAGGGCGGGAGTGATATGCGATGCGCGCGCGCAGGACGATGTTCTTGAAAGCATTATGAAAAAGCGCTGCGAAATTTTCGGGAGCTACACGCCCTACATTGACCTCGCATACTTGAGCGTGAGAAAATTTTCCAGATCCTTGAAAAATAGAATTTGAACCACAAGATTGTTCGGCAGAAACCGAATAAAAACAGCGGGATTTAAATACATGTTCTTGAAGAATAAACCTATGGTAAATGAAAGAATACTGATTATTGGAGTTTTGATAGCCGCGTTCTTTATTTTTCCAACATCTGTTAATGCAGTAGATTGCAACTTAAGTTCTGTTTATAACTATGCTATCAGTCAGGGAATGAGTCCTAACGCTGATTTTGTAGAAAACAGCACATTAAAACAGTCCGGAAAAGATATTTTTTATGCATATTATACTGAGTGGAATGCAAATCACACATATTTGGAAAAGAAGTGGACTTTTTATGTAGTTTGCGATAGCGGAATCGTTTTCAATCATTACCCATCATTCAAAGAAGTTTATACGGAAGTCACTCTGAAAATAGATTCAACTTTGTATCAAGCTATGAAAAGCGCAGCGGAAAACGAAGAAATCCCAATTATGCTTTTTTCGCCCGCTAATGTAAGCAAGGATGTTGCAAGAAATGATTTGCTTAATGCGGGAATGAGCATAGCCGTAGAATATCCTATGTCTGACGGGCACACTTCATTTTCCGGAAGCGCCACAAAATCCGAGATAAGCTCTGTTTCCAATATAAGCTGGGTTACTGAAATTGATTATAATTCAAGAAGCAATGTTGGCTTTGCAGGGAACATTGTTGGCGTTGGCAGCAAAGATGCAGGTTTTAACATATATGAATGGTCGGATTCAACAAAATTATGGGTAGCATCAATTGCTGTTGTAGTTTTGATAGCTGTCGTATTGCTGGCAACATATTTCTACAAAAGAAAAAGAAAGTAGTTTCCTATATGCTTGCAAAATATTTCTTAAATAATTTTTTCGCCTCTTTCAGCTCCGCGCCGCCTTTCCTTGTTATGCCGTAATAAACAAACTTGCCGGCTCTTTCCGATTTCACATATTTTCCGCTCTCAAGGAGGTAGAGCACCTTGTATGCCGTGACATTGCCGTAGACGAAACCGAACCTTTTCCTTATCAGCCCGCGCAGGTCGCGCGCGTTCATCCTCCCGCCTTTCAGCACGCTCAGGACGAACAGCCAGAGGTTCTCGCTCTCTATCTTCAGCTTCAATCTTTCTATGGGGCGCATAAGTCTCTCCTCTTATTCCGGCAAATGTTTCACAGCCGCAAGATATAAATACTATGTTTTACAAATGTAAAACGTAACATTATGGATTGGATTGCAGATACACTGACAAAGGCGTTTCACCAAAACGCTTCGGTAGCCGTTCCGATTTTTTATCCAAGTCATAATGAATATTTTTATGGTGATATTATGCCAAAAATAAAGGTAGCCGTCGCGGGAATAGGGAACTGCGCGTCAATGCTGGCGCAGGGGATAGAATTCTACAGGAATGCGGAGGAGACTGTCGGGCTGATGCGCCCGGAGCTCGGCGGCTATAAAATTTCGGATATCGAGATTGTTGCCGCTTTCGATGTGAACCGCGACAAGGTGGGGAAGGACCTGTCTGAGGCGATTTTCGAGCCGAACACCATCAACACCGTGAGGATTGTGGATGTGCCGCGCACGGGCGTGGAGGTTATGAAAGCTCCGGTTCTTGACGGGATAGGAGAGTATCTTGGCACGAAAGTCAGGGTTTCCGACAAAAAAGATGTTGATGTTGTTTCTATTCTGAAAGAAAGCGGCGCGGAAATCCTCATAAACTATCTTCCCGTAGGCAGTTTCAAGGCTTCAAGGTTTTATGCTGATGCCGCGCTGCAGGCTGGCTGCGGATTCATAAACTGCATTCCGGAATTCATAGCTTCCGATGCAAGCTGGGTAAAAAAATTTGAAACTGCGGGATTGCCGATAATAGGGGATGACAACAAGGGGCAGCTTGGCGCTTCCATCCTGAGCCGCGTTCTCGCGAACCTTTTCCGCGAGCGTGGAGGAAAGGTTGAAAGGATGTACCAGCTCAACTTCGGAGGAAACACGGACTTCCTAAACCTGCTGGAGCATTCAAGGCTGAAGTTCAAGAGGATAAGCAAGACCGAGACAGTTCAAAGCCAGCTGCCAAAAAGGCTTGAGGATGAAAACATCCATATCGGGCCGAGCGATTATGTGCCCTGGCTGAAGAGCAGGAAAATCGCGAATATGAGGATTGAAGGAAAGACATTCGGAGACATCCCGATTTACATTGACCTGAAGCTTGATGTGGAGGACAAGTCCGTCGCAACCGGCGTTCTTGTTGACGCGATACGCTGCGAAAAAATTGCGCTTGACCGCGGCACCGGCGGCGTTCTCGAGTCAGCGAGCGCTTACTTCATGAAATTTCCGATAAAGCAATATCCGGACTGGCAGGCAAGGCAGATGCTTGAGGAGTTCATAGAAGGAAAGCGAGAACGATAAGGGAAAGATGATAAATAACCAGCGTATCTTATATTGCAGCTCATTTCGTATTGATTGAATTACATCCGTATCTGAAAATTATTTAAGCCGCGGCTCCGATTGTTTTGTGATGCATATGCTCTACAAATATGCGGACAAGTTCGGCGGCTTCAAGGAAAAGGTTGGAAAGGTTTTTGGCAGGCTTCCGATAAATCCGAACGGCTGGACGCTGCTGTCGATTGCCGCCGCGCTCGCAAGCTTTTATTTTTTGCTTCAGGAGAATTTTATTCCCGCAGCCTTTCTTTTCGCGATAGCGGCTTTCCTTGACATTGTGGACGGCTCTGTCGCGAAAATTAACAATAAGGCTTCCGTTCTCGGCGCGTATCTTGACACGATATCGGACAGGTATGTGGAATTCGTAATAATCTTCGGCTTGTTTTTCGCCGCATATCCGCGCCTTGACATCCTTGGCATTTCGCTGTTCTCGTCAAAAACTTTGCTGATGATATTGCTGTTCGGAAGCCTCATGACAAGCTATTCAATCTCGGCGGCGCACGAGGAAGGGGTTGAGGAGAGAAGATTGAGGGGCGGAATAATGGAGCGCGGCGAGAGGATGATTCTACTGTTTGCAATAATCCTGCTTTCCGCCTTCTCAAGGACTTACGCGCTCTACCTGATTGCAATAATGGCGTTACTTGCGAACACCACGGCGCTGCAGAGGATTTGGATTGCGGTAAATATTTTCGCAAGGGAGAGAAGATAAACAATAAAAATATTCGTAACTGTTTCTGATTTCTGTTTGTAAAAATAGTTTTCGTAAAAAAATATGAAATTTTCAGAAACGGTTTTCATATTCAGAAATTCAAAAATAGAACAAACGGTAGAAAACGCGCAGTTCTTTAACAATTCTTTAAATATTCTCCCTCTTAATTATTTTTATGCTCAAGCAAGTCATAATAATCCGAACCGACTTGAAGATGGGAAAAGGCAAGCTCGCCGCGGAAGCGGCGCACGCCTCGCTCGCCGCGTTTTTGAAAGCAAAGGAGGAGGACAGGCAAAGTTGGATTGAAAGCGGGATGAAAAAAATCGTCCTGAAAGCCGGAGGCGAAAAGGAGCTGGTTTCCGCTTTCCGGGAGATGAAAAAGGAAAAGCTTCCCGCCGAGCTCATAGCCGACCGGGGGCTCACGCAGATTTCTCCGGGAACGAAGACCGCTATCGGTTGCGGGCCTGTCGAGGAGAAAAATATCGACAAGATAACGGGGAAGATGAAGCTGCTGTAAACAATTTGCGTGACAGTTATGCCAGACCCAATCTCCGATTTCTTTTACGAGTATTTTCTAAAGACAATGTGCTACCAGTACAATGTCGTGAACACGCTCGTTTACGGGCTGGTTCTCGTTGCCGCCGTTTTCGGCACTTACAAGCTTCTGGAAAGGCTGAAGATAAAAATAGACAAGAAACTTTTCTACGCGGTAATTCCGTTCATCCTTTTCGGCGGTTCTGCAAGGGCGCTGCGCGACCACACTGAGATAAGCACGGTCTTCCAGACCGTGCCGCAGCTGTTCTGCTCCCCGATAATTTATTTCGTGGTCTTCGCGATTGCACTCGGCTCGCTCCTGATTGGGATAGCAGTGCAGAAAAAATTCAGGATAAAATATTGGAAAACCATGGCTTTCATTGGGCTTGCTATTTTATCATATAATATAGGCAATTTCAGGATAGCAAATTGGCCTGCCGTCGCGATAATCGGAGGGTTGTTCGCTTTCTGGGTTGCGCTGCTTTTCGGCTTCAGCCGATTCAAGCCTAAAATACTTTCAAGAATGAACGCGGGCATCCTTTCGTCCCACCTTCTTGACGCTTCGGCAAGTTTCGCGGCGCTGACTTTCTTTGGCTACCGGGAACAGCATGTCCTTCCCACATTTCTGATTGATTTGGCGGGCGGCCCCGCAGCGGGCGCGTGGATAATGTTCCCGCTGAAAATAATAGTTGTAGGCGCAGTCCTTTACCTTCTGGACAAATACGCGGAGGACAGGCAGTTCAGGAACTTCCTGAAGCTGATAATCCTGATTCTCGGGCTTGCGCTCGGCACGCGCGATTTCCTCACGGTGGGCATGATGCAGGCTTAAGCCGATAATAAATTCGTTTTTCAGAAAAACCATTCGTAACTGTTTACAATGAAACTTAATGATGGTTTTCGTATCGGAAGTTTTCCGCCAGCGCTTTTTCGAGTTCATTACAGAAAGGGCTGAACGCACGAAAACGATTCAGAGTTTTAAGCTTTTGAATTATATTATTGTTATGTTCTATACCAAAACGCCGGGAATAGGCGGAAGAATAAAGCAGCGCATAGAGGATTTTGCTGTCGAGGAAATTCCGTTAAGGAATGAACAGCAAAAGAGAAACGCCGACAACATTACAAACCATTTTGCTGGAACGCTGATAACATCATCGCTACGAAAACGCTTTATTAGCCGCTCTGATGATGGAAACCCAATTCATACTGATGAATGCATAATCTTCTGGCTGGAAAAGTTCAACTGGGACACGAACCAGATTCTGAAGCTTATCGCGAAAAAACTTCATGTAAGCGCAGACAGGTTGAAGATTGCCGGCACGAAGGACAAGCGCGCTCTCACAAGGCAGCGAGTTTCTTTGTGGGACCCTGATAAGGAGCTGGAGGAAAAATTGAGGGCAGTAAGAATAAAGGACATAAAAATTTACAAAATTTCAAGAGGGGAAAAACTGAAGCTGGGGGGGCTGCAAGGGAACAGGTTTGCAATAACAATCCGTGATATAGGACTATCGGAAAATGAAATAAAAGAAAGGATTGAAAAAATATTTGAAGAGTTGCAAAAAGGCATTCCCAATATTTTCGGACCGCAAAGGTTCGGCGAGACAAGGCCCGTGACGAGCGCTGTCGGGAAAGAGATGCTGAGGAACGATTTTGAGAAGGCGGTCAGGATTTATCTTGCTGATTATTTTGAATCAGAGCCGGAGGATGCGAAAAAGGCGAGAAGGTTCTTGTCGGAAAATTGGAACATAATAGGATTCAAAAAATCGCTTGAAACATTTCCATACCGCCTGAAAAACGAGCGCTCCATGCTGGGATATCTGTGCGGGTATCCGAAAGATTTTGCTGGCGCGCTGCGCAGGCTGCCGAAGCGCCTGAGGAAAATGTTTCTCAACGCATACCAGTCGGAAATATGGAACGGGGCAGCCGAAGAATATTTTCTCGCCGCGGAAAAAGATGAAAAGAAGAAGGAACTGAAAAACATAAAAATTCCGCTGGTTGGATATGATACGGAATTGGACGAGGAAGATATGATTCATAAAAAAATAATAACCATGCTGAAGAAAGATAAGATAAAACTTTCCGATTTCGCGATGAAGGGGATGCCGGAGATGAGGTGCAACGGCGGCGAAAGAAAACTGCTGCTGTTTCCGAAGGACATGAAACTGATTAAAATAATAGATGACGAGTTCAATTCCGGAAAGAAGGCGGCGCAGATATCGTTTTTTCTGCCTGCGGGAAGCTATGCGACCGTAGTCTTGAAAGAGATAATGAAAAACGGAGATAACATTATGGAATGAATTGAATTATGAAACGCTGATATTGACGCCCGAGTCAGGCGGCTCTTAAAGCCGCACTAACAATACAAATCATTTCATAATGCGAAATCCGAGCAGTATCGAAAAGGTGAAATCCGATGTTCACAATAACTGATGCGCTGTTCCTTCTGCTGTCTTTCGTGAACATTTACTTCCTCGTGCTGTTTTTCATAGTGTTTGTCTTGGAGGGAAAAAATGTCAGGAAGGCGCCGGCAATAAAAACCCTGCCGTCAGTGAGCTTTATAATCCCCGTCTACAACAAGGAAAACTCGATAGCGAAAGTCGTAGAATCGATAAAAAAACTTTCATACCCGAAAAGCCTTATGGAGATAATAGCTGTTGACGACGGCTCCAAGGACGGCAGTTATGGGATTCTGAAAAAAATCAGCGGAATAAAATTGTTCAGGAAGAAAAACGGGGGCAGGGCTGACGCGCTGAACTTCGGGATTGAAAGGGCGAAAGGCAAGATAATAGCCTGCATCGACGCCGACTCTTATCCGGAGAAGAATTCACTCATCAAGGCAGTGCGGTTCTTTGATGACAGGAATGTTGCAGGCGTCACGGTCTCATCGCTTGCGAACAACCCGAAGAATTTCCTTCAGAAGCTGCAGAAGCTGGAATACATCCTTCTCGTGCTCAGCAGGAAGCTCATGGAAAGGCTCAACTGCATTTATGTGACGCCCGGTCCGATGGCGCTGTACAGGAAGGATGTCGTAAAAAAAGTTGGAGGCTTCGACACGAGGAACATGACGGAGGATATTGAGATAGCCTGGAGGCTGCTCGCTAAAGGCTACAGGATAAGGATGTCTGTTGATTCTAAAGTCTATACCGATGTTCCTGGCATATTAAAAGACTGGTGGCACCAGAGGATAAGATGGAATGTGGGCGGAACCCAGACCGCCCTGAAATACTCGCATCTTTTTTTCAAAAAGCCCTCGAACATAGGGATGTTCATCCTGCCGCTTTTCACGCTCTCTTACCTTCTCACCCTGTTCGGGCTTGCGCTTTTTTCTTATGTTTTCCTTTCCGCTGCATACAGCTTCATTTTCGTTTACCTGAAAAGCGCTTTCCTTGGCGCGGACTTGCTCAGCGTCCAGCTCTCGCTCAACCCTGACATATTGTCCATAACCGGGGCTTTCATGTTCGCGGTCTCGATGGCCTGGCTCAAGCTGAGTCTTGGCGCGCTGAAAGGCGAGGCGAGCATCAAAAAGGATTTGCCTGCGTTCGCGGTGTTCCTGCTGTTCTATCTTGCGGTGAACCCTTTCAACCTTGTTGCGTCCACCTGGAAGTTTTTGAGAAAGAGCTACAGCTGGTGAGAAATCATCATGAAATGAATTACATTACGGGTTGAATCACAAAATCGGACGGCTGTTAAAGCAGGTTGGCATACGCCAATATTGCGCTCCCGCAAATAATCCGTATCGGTTTGCAGTCCAATCCGTACTGTAGATTATTTAAGCACTTGCGCGCGATTGATGTTATGAAAGAACTGACAATAACCGCTTTCTTAATAACAGCGCTCTTATTCCTGGCAATCCTTGGGGCAGCGCTGATATTCGAGAACAGCAGGACGGAAGAGATAAGGAAGAGCCTCGAGGAAACGGACGTGCTCTGGAACGACGCGCGCTTCTTCAGCGGGAGCATATCCAACGCCTCTGATTGCGGATTCCTGGAAAGCGAGAACCTGAAAATCGGGGACAGGATTTACAGCGAGGGGCTGAAAATACAGAATTACGAAAGCGCGAACAAGCTCACGGACGCCCTGCTGATAGAGAAGAAGAGGTATGCGCTTCTTGACCTGCAATTCTGGGAGAACTCAATCCAGATAAGAAAGAAATGCGGCCCCCCCTTCTCGACCGTTATTTATTTTTATTCGCAATACGGCAGGACCGCGGAGCAGGAAACCATGGACAGGGTGCTGATGGACTTCAAGCAGAGGTGCGGCCCCGCCACCGTGTACATAACCTTCCCGGTTGACATGGGCCTCTCGAGCATTGAGTTTGTAAAAAAAGATTACAATATAACAGGGACGCCTTCCGTGCTAATAAACGAGAAGGCTGTTTTGACTGGCGTTGTTTCCACGGACGAGCTGAACAAATATGCGAAATGCTGGTAAAAAATTACGAGTCATTTGCAGGAACGCCGATAATATTGCGGTGTCAGCTCATAAAAGCCGTCCTGATTCTCGAACCAGCAATGAAAGCCGTTCCGAATTTTCGTGAACCCAACCCATATCGAATTTATTTCATCAGGATGGTCAGGAACCTGTCAACCGCCAAGTCCAAGTCCGTGTACTTCCTGCCATTCTCGGAGAAGTCCCTGCCGTTCAGGTAGATTATGCTGTTCTCAAGCCTGACAGAGGTCTCGTTCGAGGGTGAGAGGAATATTGTCGTTTCCGAGCTGTTCGCCGCCAGGTTGTTTCCGGCGGAAACGGGCGCCGCCGATATGCAGATTTTTTTCGCTGTCTCCTCAAAGAAGAGGCAGTTGCTGCCCTGCCCCGCATTTTCATAATATCCGCTTGCGCCGTAATAATATTTCAATATCACCACAAGCTTGTATTCAATCTCGAAGCCGTCCGCCGCGTAAAAGCCGTTGTAATTTTCATCGGGAACATATGATATCCTTATTGCGCTGACATTGCGGGACAGGATCGCGC